>JAICLN010000183.1 GCA_025925615.1 Actinomycetospora sp.
CGCAACGGTCGCGCCCGTGTCCGCGATGCACGCCGCGACGGCGGCCTTCCTGCTCGGCCGGCCCACCGGCGTCGCGCCGGGACCGGCGGGCGCCGCGCTCGGCCTGGACGCCCTGACGGTCGGCTGAGGAGCCCCTGACGTGCCGGTCCGGTTCGCGGGCTGGCAGACTGACCCGGGTCACGAACCGTGTGACGACGTGTCGGCACCGCGACGGGAGCCGGGCGCGCGACGCTGTGACCAGCGACTTTGTGCGTGTGTTCACGAGCGGTACCCTCGGCGGGTAACGCGTCCGGGGACATCTCGCCCAGGACGGCGCCCGATCGGCCGGAGCCGCGCGTCCACCGCCCGACGGGACGCGGCGGCGATCGACGACAGCGGGCCCGACGACAGCGGCACGAGGAGGCTCCCGGCGTGACGGTGGACGGGGGTGCACCGCGCCCCGTGGCGGGCGGGTCCCCCACGACGCCCGGCGCTCCCCGCCGCCCCGCCGCCCGGGTCCCCGAGGCGACCGTCGGGCGCCTGGCCGTGTACCTGCGGGCCCTCACCGAGATGCTCGCCCAGGGCGTCCCCACCGTCTCCAGCGACGTGCTCGCGGCGGCGGCCGGGGTCAACGCCGCGAAGCTGCGCAAGGACCTCTCGCACATCGGCTCCTCCGGGGTGCGCGGCGTCGGGTACGACGTCTCCCGCCTCACCGCCCAGGTCGAGACCGTGCTCGGACTCACGCACGAGAACGCCGTGGCGCTCGTCGGGGTGGGGAACCTGGGGCACGCGCTCGCCGGCTACGGCGGGTTCGCCGCCCGGGGCTTCGGCGTCTCGGCACTGTTCGACGTCGACCCGGCCCTGGTCGGCACCGTGATCGCGGGGGTGGAGGTCCAGGACGTGGCCGAGATCCCAGACGTCTGCCGCGAGCGCGGGGTGACCATCGGGGTGGTGGCGACACCGGCGCCCGCGGCGCAGAAGGTCTGTGACGCGCTGGTCGGTGCGGGGGTGCGGAGCATCCTCAACTTCGCCCCGGCCGTGCTGTCGGTCCCGGACGGCGTCGAGGTACGGAAGGTCGACCTGGCGGTGGAGATGCAGATCCTCGCGTTCCACGTCTCCCGCCGGCACGTCGGGGCGAGCGGAGCGACGGGGACGGATCCGGTCGCGGACGACGCGACGGGGAAGGTGTTCGGATGAGTCTGCTGCTCGTGGGTGTGTCGCACCGCACGGCACCGGTGTCGGTGCTGGAGCGCGTCGCGATCTCCGCCGAGGACACCGCGAAGGTCCTCGACGAGCTGATCACCGGGGACCACGTCTCCGAGGCCGTCGTGCTCTCGACGTGCAACCGCATCGAGATCTACGCGGTGGTGGAGACCTTCCACGGCGGCCTCACCGAGGTCTCCGGGGTCCTGGCCCGCCACGCCCAGGCCGACGTGTCGGACCTGACCGACCACCTCTACGTGCACTACGCCGGGTCCGCGGTCGAGCACCTCTTCTCCGTGGCCGCCGGGCTGGACTCGATGGTGATCGGCGAGGCCCAGATCCTCGGTCAGCTGCGGGGGGCCTACTCGACCGCGCGCGAGCTGGGCACCGTCGGGACCGTGCTGCACGAGGTCGCGCAGCAGGCACTGCGGGTCGGCAAGCGCGCCCAGGCCGAGACCGGGATCGACGCCGCCGGCGCCTCCGTGGTCACCGAGGCCCTCGACGACGCCGAGGCTGCGCTCGGTGACCTGGTCGGGCGCCGAGCACTCGTCGTGGGCGCGGGCTCGATGGGCGGGCTCGCCGCCGCCGCGCTGCGCCGCCGCGGGGTCGGCGAGATCGCCCTGGCCAACCGCACCGAGCAGCGCGCCCAGCACCTCGCGCAGATCGTCGCCGCCGACGGCACGCCCTCGCGCGTCGTCGGGCTGGGCGCGGTCGGTGCCGAGCTGGCCACGGCCGACGTCGTCGTCGTGTGCACCGGCGCGGGCGGCACCGTCGACCACCTCGACACCGTGCGCGGCGGGATCGCCGCGCATCCCGGCTCACGGCCCCTCGTGGTCTGTGACCTCGGCCTGCCGCGCGACGTCGACCGCGAGGTCGGCGCGCTCGCTGGGATCGTGCTCGTCGACCTCACGACCCTCGGGGACCGGCTGCGCCAGGCGGACGCGGGGCAGGCCGTCGAGGCCACCCGCACGCTCGTCGCCGAGGAGGTCCGCGCCTACCTCGCCGCGCAGCGCTCCGCCGAGGTCACCCCGACCGTGACCGCGCTGCGTCGCCGGGCCGCCGAGGTGGTCGACGCCGAGCTGCTGCGCCTGGACGGGCGGCTGCCCGGGCTGGAGGCCGACGTGCGGGGCGAGGTCGCGAAGACCGTGCGCCGCGTCGTCGACAAGCTGCTGCACACCCCGACCGTGCAGGTGAAGCGGCTCGCCCAGTCGCCGGGCGGCGACACCTACGCCGAGGCGCTGCGAGAGCTGTTCGAGCTCGACCCGCAGGCACCCGCGGCCGTGGCCTCCGGGCCCGGCGGCTCCGGCATCACCGTGGAGAACGTCACCGGTGCGGAGTCGGCGTGGCTCGAGGCGGGCGAGGTCGACCAGGCGCTCGCGGCCAACCCGGCGCTGCGGGCCCTCGACAGCCCGGGCGGCGCCCGGTGACCGCCCCGACGACGCTGGGCACCATCCGGATCGGCACCCGGGCCAGCCTGCTCGCCACGACCCAGACGCAGCTGGTGGCCGACGCGCTCACCGCGCGGGGCGCCGAGGTCGAGATCGTCGAGATCTCCACCGCGGGCGACCGGTCCCAGGCCGCGAACACCCCGATCTCCCAGAGCGGCGTCGGGGTGTTCACCTCGGCGCTGCGCGATGCGCTGCTCGCCGACCGCATCGACGTCGCGGTCCACTCCTACAAGGACCTCCCGACGGCGGGTCTGCCCGGCGTCGTGCTGGCGGCCGTGCCCGAGCGGGCCGACCCCCGCGACGCGCTGGTGGCCCGCGACGGCATGGTGCTCGGCGAGCTCCCGCCCGGCTCCGTGGTCGGCACCGGGTCGCCCCGGCGGGCCGCGCAGCTGAACGCGCTGGGGCTGGGCCTGCAGGTGGTCGGGATCCGCGGCAACGTCGAGACCCGGATCCGCAAGGTCACCGACGGCCAGGTGGACGGCGTGGTCCTCGCGCGGGCCGGGCTCGCGCGGATCGGTCGCGCGGGGGAGGCCACCGAGGTCCTCGATCCGCTGCAGATGCTGCCCGCCCCGGCCCAGGGCGCGCTCGCCGTCGAGTGCCGCGTCGCCGACACCGGGCTCGAGACCTTCCTGCGGTCGACGCTGCACGACGAGTCGACGGCCGCGACGGTCACGGCCGAACGGGCGGTGCTGCAGGAGCTCGGGTCACCGTGCAGCGCAGCCATCGGTGCCCTGGCCGATCTCGTCGAGGATCTGGACGACGAGGGGCACATCGTGGAGCGACTCTCGTTGCGGGCGTTCGCCACCACGGCCGACGGGGCGCTCGTGCGCAACTCGGCCACCGGAGAGACGAAGGATGCCGAGCAGATCGGACGGTCGCTGGCCGCCGAGCTGCTCGCCGACGGAGCGGATCCGAACGCCACCGACCTCGGTGGCTGACCAGGACGCGACCGTCGCAGGAAGCATGAAGACGATGGGACGAGACAGGACATGACCGCACCCCCCTCCACGACCGCCGGCCGGGTCGCCTTCGTCGGCAGCGGCCCCGGCGACCCCGGGCTGCTGACCGTGCGGGCCCGCGAGGCGCTGGCGTCCGCGACCTACGTGGTGGCCGACCCGGGCGTGCCCGACGAGGTGCTCGCGCTGCTCTCCGACGCCCCCCGGCCGGTCACCGTGCGCCACCCCGGCGGCGACGCCGAGGTCTCGCCGCTGCACGACCCGACCTCCGCCGGCTCGTTGGCCGACGGGTCGCTCGCCGACGGGGCCGAGGTCGCCGAGCCGCTCCCGGCCGACCCCACGACCCTCGCCGAGCACCTCGCGGCGCAGGCCCGCGACGGCGCGTCGGTCGTCCGGCTCGTGGTGGGCGACCCGCTGACCCGCGAGTCGGTGATCACCGAGGTCCGCTCCGTCGCGAACGCGTCGGTGCCGTTCGACGTCGTGCCCGGGATGCCGGCGAGCACCGCCGTCCCGGCCTACGCGGGGGTCGCGCTGGGGTCGGCGTACACCGCGGTCGACGTCCACGGCAGCGTGCGCGGATCTGGCTTCGACTGGACCACCCTCGCCGTCGCACCCGGCCCGCTCGTGCTCACCGCGACCGCCGCCGACCTCGCGTCGATGTCGGCCTCGCTGGTGGAGAACGGCTGGAAGCCCGAGACCGCGGCGCTGATCACCTCGCAGGGCACCGAGTCCAAGCAGAAGACGGTCACGTCGAGCATCGACAAGCTGGCCGCCGACGGCGCCGACCTCGAGGGGCCGCTGACGCTGACCGTCGGCGACGCCGCGGGCGACCGGGCCGCGCTCTCCTGGTGGGAGTCCCGCGCGCTGTACGGCTGGCGCGTGCTGGTGCCCCGCACCAAGGACCAGGCGGGCGCGATGAGCGACCGGCTGCGTGTCCACGGCGCGGTGCCCGAGGAGGTCCCGACCATCGCCGTCGAGCCGCCCCGCTCGCCCGCGCAGATGGAGCGCGCGGTCAAGGGCCTCGTCGACGGGCGCTACCAGTGGGTGGTGTTCACCTCCCAGAACGCGGTGCGCGCCGTGTGGGAGAAGTTCCAGGAGTTCGGCCTCGACGCCCGCGCGTTCTCCGGCGTCAAGATCGCCTGCGTCGGCGAGGCGACCGCGTCGACGGTGCGCGCGTTCGGCGTGCACCCCGAGCTCGTGCCCGACGAGCAGACCGAGCAGTCCTCCGAGGGCCTGCTCGACGTCTTCCCGCCGCACGACGACGTGCTCGACCCGGTCGACCGCGTGCTCCTCCCGCGGGCCGACATCGCGACCGAGACCCTCGCCGAGGGCCTGCAGTCGCGCGGCTGGGAGATCGACGACGTGACCGCGTACCGGACGGTGCGCGCCGCGCCGCCGCCCGCGCCCACCCGCGAGGCGATCAAGACCGGCGGCTTCGACGCGGTGTGCTTCACCTCGTCGTCCACGGTCCGCAACCTCGTGGGCATCGCCGGCAAGCCGCACGCCCGCACCATCGTGGCGTGCATCGGGCCGAAGACCGCCGAGACGGCGGTCGAGTTCGGCCTGCGCGTGGACGTCAAGCCCGACGTCGCCGAGGTCCCGGCCCTGGTCGAGGCGCTGGCCGCGCACGCGAACAAGCTGCGTGCCGAGGGCGCGCTGCCCCCGCCCCGCAAGACCAAGGCGCGCAAGCGATAGGTGCCTTCGGCCCGTGAGCACTTTCCGGGGCTATAGCCCCGGAAAGTGCTCACTAGGCCGGAGGCCACCTCTGGAGGATCCGACATGTTCCCCACCGACCGCCCCCGCCGGCTCCGGACGACGGCGGCGCTGCGCCGCCTGACCGCCGAGACCGACGTCCGGCCCCGCCACCTCGTGCTGCCGGTCTTCGTCGCCGAGGGCCTCGACGCGCCGAAGCCGATCTCGTCGATGCCCGGCGTCGTGCAGCACACCCGCGAGACGCTGCGCAAGACGGCCGTGGAGGCCGCCGCGGCCGGGCTCGGCGGGATCATGCTGTTCGGCGTGCCGGCGCACCACGACGCGACCGGGTCGGGCGCCGTCGACCCCGAGGGCATCCTCAACGTCGGGCTCCGCGAGGTCCGCGAGGAGGTCGGGGATGCCCTGCCAATCATGGCCGACACGTGCCTCGACGAGTTCACCGACCACGGCCACTGCGGCGTGCTCGCCCCCGACGGCTCGGTGGACAACGACGCGACCCTCGAGGTCTACGCGGACATGGCCGTCGCCCAGGCCGAGGCGGGCGCCCACGTCGTCGCGCCCAGCGGGATGATGGACGGGCAGGTGGGGCGCATCCGCGAGGCACTCGATGCGGCCGGGCACACCGACACCGCGATCCTGGCCTACTCGGCCAAATACGCGAGCGCGTTCTACGGCCCGTTCCGCGAGGCGGTCGACTCCCAGCTGACGGGTGACCGCCGCACCTACCAGCAGGACCCGGCCAACGCCCGGGAGGCGCTGCGGGAGTTGTCGCTGGACCTCGCCGAGGGCGCGGACATGGCGATGGTCAAGCCGGCGATGGCCTACCTGGACGTGCTGCGCTCGGTCGCCGAGGTCTCCGAGGTCCCGGTCGCCGCCTACCAGGTCTCCGGCGAGTACGCGATGATCTCGGCGGCCGCCGAGCGGGGCTGGATCGACCGGGAGCGGACCATCCTCGAGACGGTCACCGGGATCCGGCGCGCGGGCGCCGACATCGTGCTCACGTACTGGGCCACCGAGCTCGCCGGACGGCTCGACCGATGACCTCTGCGCCGCCGATGTCGTTGGACCGGGCATGAGCGAGCCCGTGCGCGAGGTCACCCCACCCCGGGACGAGCCCGGCCGCCCCGGGGTCGTGACGGCCGCGATCTGGCTGTGGGCCGTGCTCGGGGTGCTGCTGGTGGTCACGGCGGTGCTGTTCGCCATCGCGCCCGCGATCGGGACCGCCGACCCGAACACCGGGGTCGGGTCGCTGGTCCTGACCGCGATCGTCCTGGCGCTCGTCGGGGCAGGCACGCTGGTCGCGACGCGGGCCCTGCGCGGCGGATCCCGCCCGGCGCGGGCGGTGCTCACCGCGATCGGCGTCGTGCTCGCCGTCGCCGGGCTGGTGCAGCTGACGTTCCTCGGCGTCGGCGGGGTCTACTTCGTCGCGTTCGCCGCGGGGGCGCTCCTGCTGCACCTGCCCGCGGCCCGCTCCTTCTTCGCGCCGCGATGACCGAGGGTCCCGACGAGGGCGCGGTGCTGTTCGCCGAGGCGGGTGCGCCCTGGTGGCCGGTCCTGATCGGGCCGGTGATCGGCGTCGGGGGACTGCTGGTCGACCGGCTCGCTCCCGGCGGCGCGAACCCGCTGGCGTGGGTCGTCATCGGGCTGGTGCTGTTCCTGCCGATCGCGCTCGTCGTCCGGGCCCGGCGCCGGCTGCTCGCCGTGCGGCTGACCCCCGACGTGCTGGTCCAGGGCGACGAGTCGGTGCCGACCGCCCGCATCGCCGGCGTCCGCCCGGCCGACGGCAGCGGCCGCTACGGCCTCCGCCCGTTCGGTGACCACCCGACGGTGCCGCGCCACCTCGACGTCGTGGTCGTGACGTTGGACGACGGCACCAAGCGCGCGGCGTGGGCCCGGGATGCGGCGGCCCTGCACGCAGCGCTCGTCGGCCTGCTCGGGGAACGCGCTCCGGTCGAGGGCTCGTGAGCCGCCGCGCGGTGGTGACCGCGGTCGTGGCGCTGGTGCTGCTCGTCCTCGGAGTGCTCTGCCTGGTCCACGGGGTGGACACCGCGCCCTCGACCGGCGGGCTCCTGGTGGCGCCGGTGCCGCTCACCCGGGTGCTCGGGGCGTGGGTGGCCGGCGGGGTGGTGCTGGTGACCGCGGCGGTGGTGTGCGGGATCGACGCGGTCGCGCGGTGGCGGGCCTCCCGGTCGCAGCGATCGGTCCTCTCGGGCGCGTAGACGCAGCGAGGGCGCCGTTCGCTCCCGACCGGCGGCCCCGGCACACGGGGCCGGTTGGACGGCGGTCACACGGCCGCGCCTGGGAGACTGGGACCGTGAGCAGCGCCCCCACGACGGCAGCCGGGCCGGTCACCCGCTCGGCTGAGCTCTTCGCGCGTGCCGAGGCGATCGTGCCCGGCGGCGTCAACTCCCCGGTCCGCGCGTTCTCCTCGGTCGGCGGGACCCCCCGGTTCATGGCCTCGGCGCAGGGCGCCTGGCTCACCGACGTCGACGGCAACCGCTACGTCGACCTCGTCAGCTCCTGGGGCCCGATGATCCTCGGGCACGCGCACCCCGCGGTCGTCGAGGCGGTCCGCGACGCGGCCACGCGCGGGCTGAGCTTCGGCACACCGACCGAGGGCGAGGTGGCGCTCGCCGAGGAGATCGTGCGGCGGGTGGAGCCCGTCGAGCAGGTGCGCCTGGTCAACTCCGGCACCGAGGCCACGATGAGCGCGATCCGGCTGGCGCGCGGCTACACCGGCCGCAGCGTCGTCGTGAAGTTCGCCGGCTGCTACCACGGCCATGTGGACGCGCTGCTCGCCGAGGCCGGCAGCGGCCTCGCGACGTTCGGCCTCCCGAGCACCCCCGGCGTCACCGGCGCGCAGGCCACCGACACCGTCGTCCTGCCCTACAACGACGTCGCGGCGGTCGAGGCCGCGTTCGCCGAGTTCGGCCCCGACATCGCCTGCGTGATCACCGAGGCCGCCGCCGGGAACATGGGCACCGTCGCGCCGCTGCCCGGCTTCAACGAGGCACTGCGCGAGATCACGTTCAAGCACGGCGCGGTGCTGATCATGGACGAGGTGATGACCGGCTTCCGGGCCTCGTCGGCCGGCTGGTACGGCCTCGATCCGGTCGAGGCCGACCTGTTCACGTTCGGCAAGGTGATGAGCGGCGGGCTGCCGGCCGCGGCGTTCGGCGGGCGCCCCGACGTCATGGGTCGGC
>JAICLN010000231.1 GCA_025925615.1 Actinomycetospora sp.
GGGCCGCCTGCAGCCTCGTCGTGGTGCTCGTCGCCCACGCCGGACCGCGGTCGCCGAGCAGGAACAGCACCGGCACCGAGACCCCGACCGCCAGCCGGTCGACGTCGAGTGCGGCCAGAGCCCTCGCCTCCCGTTCGAGCGTCGCCGCGGCAATCGGCACCGCCTCCGCGGCGATCGGGGTGTCGCGCATCGCGGCCACCTCGGCCGGGTCGAGACCGATGATCTCGACGAGGAAGCTCACCACCGCGCGTCCGACCTGACCGGCACCGATCCACTCGCTGACGCGGTCGATCCAGTCGGCGTCGACCGTGTCCGGTCCGGGTGGCTCGTACAGCGCCAGGCGACGGATCGGCGCTCCCCCGCCCGCCGCCCCCAGCGCGCACACCGCCCCGATGCTGTGGGCGAAGACGTCGACCCCTCCCGGCCGGTCGACGGCGAGGTGCGCGGCCACCGCGTGGACGTCCCCGTACTCGGCCGCGAGCGCGTAGCCGGGCGCGTCTCCACTCGAGCCGCGACCCCGCCGGTCCATCGCCGTGACCCGGTGGCGCCGGATCAACCGCGGCCAGATCGTCGCCCAGCGGGTCGCGCTGCCCATCCCGCCGTGCACGAGCAGCAGCGGCGGTCCCGATCCCTCGGTGACCAGACCGATCTCGACGCCGTCCGGGCCCCGGATCGAGCTCCGCTCCACGCCCATCGTCACCTCGGCACCGTCGTCACCGCCCTCGAGCCGCAGGCGGGACCTGCTCAGTTGACCCGTCCCCCGCCCTCCTCACAACCAACCACGGATTGCGATCGGCTAGCGATCTCGCTCAGCGGGCCCTGGAGCTCCCTTGTCTCACCCTCATACCCTCCTTGTCTCCGGCCGAGCTCGGTACCATCGTTGGCGATGCCGCCCGCGTGAGCGCGGCGCTCTCCAGGGCTCCGGGACGCTCTTCTGCGCGACCCTCGCGGTCGACGACGAGAGGGTGGCTGACATGAGCAGGCGACTGACGATCCTCCTTCGGGGTGGGCACGAGATCGTCCTCCAGGGTGTCGCGGACCGAGAAGCGGAGCACCTGGTGAGCCGTTTCGTCGACGTCTTTGACCAGGGTGAGCCGAAGGGGTCCACGACGGCTCCCGACGGGACGCTGATCCGCCATTCGGAGGTGGTCGGAGTGCGCGACGTGAGTGAGCAGACGCTGAGCAACCGTTCGGCTGGTCGGGCCTGACGATCCGGGCGCGGCCCCGGCGACCCGGTGACGCGTCGCGAACCCGATCGGCGGGAGGAGCACCCCGAACGTCGATACGGTGGCGGCGTGAGCACCGCGCGGGAGGCGTTCGAGGACGCACCGGCCGGTTCCGCCACACCACGGGCCCTGATCGTCTCGCTCTTCGGTCTCTACGCCCGGGACCTCGGCGGGTGGCTCGCCACCGCGACGATCGTGCGGCTCATGGCCGACCTCGGGGTCGACGACCAGGCCACCCGCTCGGCGGTCTTCCGCCTGAAGCGGCGGGGGTGGCTGGAGGCCGAGAAGCAGGGCCGGACCGCGGGGTACCGCACGTCGGCCGAGGCCCTGGAGATCCTGGCCGAGGGCGACCACCGCATCTACGGGCGGTCCCGGGCCGCGTCCGGGGACGGCTGGCTGCTCGTCGCGTTCTCGGTGCCGGAGGCCGAGCGGGAGAAGCGCCACCAGCTGCGCGCCACCCTGACCCGCCTCGGCCTGGGGACCGTCGGCCCCGGCACGTGGGTCGCGCCCGGCCACGTCGAGGAGGCGGTGCTGGCCGCCCTCGATCGCGCCGGGCTCCGAGGGTTCACCGACGTGTTCCGGGCCGAGCACCTCTCGGACGCCGATCCGCGGCGGACCGTCCGCGGCTGGTGGGACCTCGAGTCCCTCGAGGCCACCTACGCCGAGTACCTGCGCCGGTTCACCGACGTCGCCACCCGCTGCGAGAGCGCCGCGGGCCTGGATGACGACGACGCGTTCCGGGAGTACGTGCCGGCGCTCACGGCCTGGCGCCGGCTGCCCTACCTGGACCCGGGCCTCCCGCTCGAGTCCTTGCCCGAGGACTGGATCGGCCTGCGCGCCGAGGTGCTGTTCGCGCGGTTCCGGGCCCTGCTCGCCGAGCCCGCCGCGCGCTACGTCCGGCAGGTCGTCCGCAGCTGATCCCTCACACCGTCGCGACGGCCTGGATCTCCACGAGGGCCTCCGGCTGCCACAGGCCCGTGACGCCGACCCCGGTCATGGCGGGGTAGTCGGAGCCCACGAGCTCGCGCCAGACGCCGCCGATCTCCTTGCCGTGGGCCTGGTAGTCGGGGATGTCGGTGAGGTAGATCGTCACCGACAGGAACCGGGCGTCCGCTCCCCCGGCCGCGTGCAGCGCGGTCACGACGTTGCCGAGCGCCTGACGGAACTGCTCGACGATGCCGCCGGCGACGATGCGGCCGTCGGCGTCGAGCGCCGTCTGGCCCGAGAGCCACACGGTGTCCCCGTGGCGCACCGCGTGGGTGAACCCGGACGGCCGGGTGAGGGTGTCTGGATTGACGAGCGAAATGGTCATGACAGGACTCCTGGTGTCGCGGCCGGGGGTCGAGTTAGTGTGCTTTTCTGACTTCCGTAAATCAAACGCTACGGATGGCCGGTCCCGTGCGCGCGGAGGAGGGCCTTGTGAGCGACCAGCCCTACTGGAACCCCAAGACCGAGACGCTCCCCCGCGACCAGCTGCGTCTGCTCCAGCTCGCCAAGCTGCGCCACACGGTCGCGTGGGCGAAGGCGCGCAGCCCCCACTACGCGCGCGTCCTCGCCGACGTCGACCCGGACCGGCTACGGAGCTGGGACGACCTGCAGCGCCTCCCGTTCCTCACCCGCGACGAGTGGATGGCCGGCCAGGACGCCCACCCGCCCTACGGGGACCTGCCCGTCGTCGGGCCGGAGAGCGCCGTCCGGGTGCACACCACCTCCGGCACCTCCGGACGGACCCCGTTGCGGGCGCTCGACTCCCGCAAGGACTGGTCGTGGGCCGCGGAGATGTGGTGCTACGCGCTCTGGGGCGCCGGCGTCCGGCCGCGCGACGTCGGCTACGTCGCCTTCGGCTACGGCAGCTTCATCGGCTTCTGGGGCCTGCACTACGGATTGGAGAAGCTCGGCGCGCTCACCGTGCCCGGCGGCGCGCAGACCACCCCGAACCGGGTCCGGCAGATCGTCGACTTCGGCGCCACGGTGGTCGCCTCGACCCCGACCTACGCATTGCGCCTCGCCCGGGAGGCGCAGGAGATGGGGGTCGACCTGCCCGGGAGCCCGGTCCACACGCTGATCCTCTCCGGCGAGCCCGCCGGCTCCATCCCGGAGACCAAGGGGCTCATCGAGCGGGCGTGGGGAGCCAGGGCGATCGACACCGCCGGGATGACCGAGGTGTCGACGATCGTCATGTTCGAGCCCGCCATGCCGGGGCGTGAAATCGGCGCAGTCCAGCCCGGCGGCTGCCACGTCATCGAGGACCACTTCATCGAGGAGGTCATCGACCCGACGACCGGGCTCGAGGTCGGCTACGGCGAGCGCGGCGAGCGCGTCTGCACCTCGTTCGGCCGGTCCACCACGCCCCTGCTGCGCTACCGGACCGCGGACCTCGTCGTGAAGGTCCCGGCCGCCACCGCGGAGAACGGCCGCACCTTCGATCTCTACGAGGGCGGGATCATCGGCCGTGTCGACGACATGAAGCTCGTCCGCGGCACCAACGTCTACCCGGGGGCGATCGAGGCCATCGTGCGCGGCTTCGCCGGGATCGAGGAGTTCCAGGTCCGCCTCGAGCACGTCGACGGCCGCGACGAGGTGATCCTGCTCGTCGAGTGCGCCCCGACCCTGCCCGACGACGGGTGGGACGTGCTCGCGCACGACCTGGGCGGCGCACTCGCCGACGCCCACGAAGGCCTGCGCTTCCTGCTGCGCCGGGCCGCCACCGACGAGCTGCCCCGCTTCGAGCTGAAGGCCAAACGGCTGACCGACCTGCGCGCCGACCAGCAGCGGGCGGCCCGGACCGTGAAGGAGCCGGCGTGAGCACCGACCTGCTCGGCAGGGAGCTGACGGCCTCCGAGGCCGACCTGCTCGCCGCGTACGACGCCCTGCGCGCCCTCGCCGCGTCCGAGGACCTCGCGCCCTGCGCCGCCTCCGGGGTCCGGGCCGCCCTCGCGCACCTCGGCGTCGTCGTCACCGACCTGGGCCTGCGCTTCGAGCACCTCCTCGACGACGGGGTCTGACGTGACCGCGGCACGCATCGCCAGCATCGGCGGCGGTCCCGGCGGGCTGTTCACCGCGATCCTCGCGAAGCGATCCCACCCCGAGCGCGAGATCGTCGTCTACGAGCGCAACGCCGCCGACGACACGTTCGGCTTCGGCGTCGTGTTCTCGGAGGAGACGCTGCAGAACATCGCCGACGCGGACCCGGCGTCCATCGACCGCATCCAGGCCGAGTTCCGACACTGGTCGGCCATCGACACCGACTTCCTCGGGACCGTCGAGCGCTCCGACGGGCACGCCTTCGCCGCCCTGGAGCGCACGCGGCTGCTGCAGATCCTCGGGGAGCGCGCGCTCGAGCTCGGCGTCGACGTGCGCTACGAGACCGAGGCGCCACCGCTGGCGGACCTGCGCCGGGACCACGACGTCGTCCTCGCCGCCGACGGGGTCAACAGCCGCACCCGGGAGGCGCTGGCCGACCAGTTCGTCCCCAGCCGCGAGGGCCGCACCGCGAAGTACGCGTGGTTCGCCACCGAGCGGCCCTTCGACTGCTTCACGTTCCTCATCGTCGAGACACCGCACGGCCTGTTCTGGGCGCACATCTACCCCTTCGACGACACCCGCTCCACGTTCATCGTCGAGACCGACGAGGCGACGTGGCGCCGCGCCGGGCTCGACGCGCACGCCGCCGTCGCCCGGGCCCCGGGCGAGAACGACGAGGCCTCGATGCGCTTCTGCGAGGAGATCTTCGCGGAGCACCTCGACGGGTACGGGCTGATCGGCAACAACTCGGGGTGGCTGTCGTTCACCGTCATGCGCAACGAGCACTGGTCGGCGGGCAACTCGTCCTCGTCCCCCGTCGCTCCGCTCGCCCCGGTGGTGCTCGTCGGCGACGCGGCGCACACCGCCCACTTCTCCATCGGCTCGGGCACCAAGCTGGCCCTGGAGGACGCGATCGCCCTGGCCGGTGCTCTGGACCGCGAGGGCGACGTGGACGCCGCGCTCAAGGCCTACACCGAGGAGCGCAAACCGGTCGTCGCGTCGCTGCAGCGTTCCGCGCAGACCAGCTTGGAGTGGTTCGAGGGGCTCCCCCGCTACCGCCACCTCGCCCCGGAGCAGTTCGTGTTCCAACTGCTCACCCGCTCCCAGCGCGTCACCTACGACAACCTGCGGCTGCGCGACGCCGAGTACGTCGGGCGCCTCGACGCGTGGCTGGCGCAGCAGACCCGGGCCGCCGGGCTCGACGTCGCCGACGGCACGCCGCCGATGTTCCACCCCTTCCGGCTGCGCGGCCGGATCCTGCCGAACCGCATCGTCGTCTCCCCGATGGCGCAGTACTCCGCGGTCGACGGTGTGCCCGGCGAGTGGCACCTGGTGCACCTCGGCTCCCGCGCCGTCGGCGGAGCGGGCCTGGTGATGACCGAGATGACCTGCGTGACGCCGCAGGGCCGGATCACCCACGGTTGCCCCGGCCTCTGGAACGACGAGCAGACCGCCGCCTGGCGCCGCATCGTCGACTTCGTGCACCGGGAGACCCCGGCCCTGATCGGCGCCCAGATCGGCCACTCCGGGCGCAAGGGCGCCACGAAGGTCATGTGGGAGGGGATCGACGACCCGCTTCCCGACGACGAGTCCTGGGAGATCCTCGCGCCGTCCCCGATCCCCTACCGGTCCGACTCCGCCGTCCCCCGGGAGATGACCACCCGGGACATCGCCGACGTCATCGCCGCCCACGTCGACACCGCCCGCCGCGCCGCCGACGCCGGCTTCGACCTGCTCGAACTGCACTACGCCCACGGCTACCTGGTGTCCTCGTTCCTCTCGCCGCTGTCGAACCGGCGCACCGACGACTACGGCGGGTCGCCGGACAACCGGGCCCGCCTCGCCCTGGAGATCCTCGACGCGGTCCGGGCGGTGTGGCCGGCCGACCGCCCGATCAGCGTGCGGATCAGCGCCACGGACTGGGTCGACGGCCTGGAGGGAGTCGGCCCGGGCTTCACCGGCGACGACGCCGTCGCGCTGGCGCGGATGCTGGCCGCCCACGGCGCCGACATCATCGACGTCTCCACCGGCCAGACCTCCACCGACGCCGACCCCGCGTACGGGCGGCTCTACCAGACCCCGTTCGCCGACCGGATCCGTCAGGAGACCGGCATCCCGACGATCACCGTCGGCGCGGTCGCCTCGGTCGAGGACGCGAACACGATCGTCGCCTCCGGCCGCGCGGACCTCTGCGCGATCGCCCGCCCGCACCTGGTCGACCCGTACTGGACCTGGAACGCCGCGCTCGACCAGGACTTCCGTGGCGCGCCGGTACCCAAGCAGTACCGCTCGGGCCTCTCGGCCCGCCGTCGGGAACAGGCGCCGTGACCGGCCGTCAGTGGCCCTTGAACGCCTCGGCGAGCCACCACGACGGGCCGTCGCTGGTGACCTTCGCGTCGAGCAGCAGCGGCGCCGACCGCGGTCCGGCGAGCCACTCCCCCACGACCGCGAGGTCCGCGGTCGACCGGACGACCGCCGCGTCGCACCCGTAGCCGCGCGCGATGGCCGCCAGGTCGGTGTCGGGGAAGCGGACTCCTCCGTGGTCCTCGCCGGTGAAGTGGTGGAACTCCGCCCCGTAGCCGGCGTCGTCGTACACCACGATCACCAGGCCCAGCGCCAGCCGGACGGCGGTCTCCAGCTCGGAGATCCCCATCAGGAA
>JAICLN010000016.1 GCA_025925615.1 Actinomycetospora sp.
CGTCGACTGTGCGTTGGCCCTCTTTCGGTGTGGCCGACCCCCGTGGCGCGGGCATCCCCCGGTGAAGACGTTCGGCATTCACCGGAGTCCCGTTCCGCCGGAGCCGGTGCAGGGCCGTGATCACCCCGATCATCCGGGCCTGTGACTCTCGCTCCCGCACGAGGTCGGAGGACCCATGTCGTCAGCTGCCGTCATCGAGATCGCTCAGTCGGACCGGGAACCGCCGCCCGCTCCCGCCGGCGCCACGACGTCGTCGACCGCCACGACGGCGCACCTCTCCGAGGCCGACGTCGAGGACCTGGGCGCCGAGCTCGACGCCCTGCGCCACTCGGTCATGTCGGACCTGGGGGAGGACGACGCGCGCTACATCCGACGGGTGATCGCCGTCCAGCGCGGTCTGGACTCCGGCGGGCGCGCCCTCCTGCTCGTGTCGGTCCTCCCGCCCGCGTGGGTGGCCGGGACGGCCGCGCTGTCGGTCGCGAAGATCCTCGAGAACATGGAGATCGGGCACAACGTCCTGCACGGCCAGTGGGACTGGATGAACGACCCCGAGATCCATTCGACGCAGTGGGAGTGGGACTCGGCGTCCTCCGCGGAGGGCTGGAAGTACTCCCACAACTTCGTCCACCACACCTACACCAACGTCCTCGGCCGCGACCGCGACGTCGGCTACGCGGTGCTGCGGGTCGATCGGGACCAGCCCTGGCGGCCCCACCACCTGCTCCAGCCGCTGATCAACGCGGGGCTCGCGCTGGGCTTCGAGTACGGGATCGCGATCTACGACGTCGAGCTCGAGGAGGTCGTCGCGGGGCGCAAGCCCTGGGCCGACGCCCGCCGCGAGCTCGGCGGGCTCTGGCGCAAGGTCCGGGGCCAGATCGCGAAGGACTACCTCGGGTGGCCGCTGCTCTCCGGGCTGTCGGCACCCACCACGCTCGCGGCGAACCTCACCGCGAACGTGGTGCGCAACGTCTGGTCCCACGCCGTGATCTTCTGCGGGCACTTCCCGGCCGGTGCCGAGACCTTCACCGAGGACCAGCTCGAGGGCGAGACCCGCGGTGAGTGGTACCTGCGCCAGATGCTCGGCTCGGCGAACATCGACGGGCCTCCGCTCCTGCACCTGATGACGGGGAACCTCTCCCACCAAATTGAGCACCACCTGTTCCCGGACATGCCGTCGAACCGGTACGCGGAGGTGGCGCCCGCGGTCCGCGACATCTGCCGGCGCTACGGCCTGCCCTACACCAGCGGCCCGCTCCACCGCCAGTACGCGAACGTGCTCGGCACGATCATGCGGTTGAGCCTGCCGAACCGGGCGGCCGCGACCACCGACGCCGCGGCCTGACCGGGCTCAGCGGCAGATGCAGCCGCGACGCCACCCGACCTCGCGGGTGGCGTCGCAGAAGCGCCGGCCGAGGGCGTCGTGCTCCGCCAGCCGGTGCGGGCAGACGGGGCAGGTCGTCACGGCCCGCTCCTCGTGGCGGCCCCACGTAGGCTCATCCATGCGACGCCACCAGGACCGGCTGGACCGACGACATGGGTGCCGACGGGTCGCGATCCGCCAGCAGGTCGGCAGCTCCGTCGAGGTTCTCGGGGGACCCGGCCCGCCTCAGGATCTCGGCGGCCCGCTCGGGCGGGGTGTCCGCGGGCACGACCACGAGGAAGAGCGGCGCGCTCCCGGTGATCGAGGTGGCGACCCAGACCACGTCGGGCGCGAACGCCGCGAACCCGTCCAGCCCGATCCGCCGGCCGTCCACCCACCCCCGGGCGCGGGCCGGCACCGCCTCCCACTCCGTGCGGCCGAAGGCCACTCGCTGGACTCGGCCCGCCGGCCCGCGCAGCGCCTCGGCGAGGGCGGGGAGCTCGGCGACCAGATCCCGGGACGCCGGCCACCAGGCCCCGTCCACGGCTCCGGTCCTGGGCATCCCGGGCTTGAGGCTGATCCGGAGCTGCCGGTCGACGGTTCCGGTCGACAGTGCGAGGGGCGTTGTGGGTGTTGGGTCCGACATGGTCGGCGCCGCCGTTCCGGCCGCCGGGCGGCCGATGTCCGTTCATCGGGGGCGCCCGGCGCTGATCGCCGGAGGAGCGAGGAGCACTCGACTCCCTCACCGTACTCGGGGGAGTCCCACCCGGGCGTCCCGCCGCCGGCGGTCGATGAGGATCCGGGGTGGGGAGGGCACGCGGCCCTCCCCACCCCATCCCCGCCCCCGGCTCGTCAGCCGGCGGGTGGCGCTTCGACGACCACCACGACGTTCTGGTCGGGGTCGCGCAGCATGAACATCAGCGGAGCGCCGGGGGTGCGCATCGGCTCGGGCTCGAGGTCGACGCCGCCGATGGCGGAGAGCCGCCGGTGCTCCCCGACGACGTCGGTGGTCTCGACGCCGATCGAGCACCCGCCCGGTTCGGTGAACATCGGCGGGTTGAGCGCGAGCCGCGCGACCGAGCCGGGCGGCGCCACCTCCACCCACCGGTTCTCGCCGTTCTCGCCGAACGACGTGTCGCCGCGGAGCTCCCAGCCCAGGCGGTCGCGGTAGAAGGCGATGGCGGCATCCACGTCGGACACCGTGAACATGACGACGCCGATGCTCGTGACGGTGGTCGGCGCGTCGGTCGGGGTGGTCATCCGCTGCTCCGGGGGTCGGGCCGTCGGGAATGTCCCGATCGGCAGGAGCAGTACGGTAGTGGGACCCCGTGATCCGGATCAAGAACCCTCAGGCGTCGCGGCGGCGCATCCGCCACAGGGTGACACCGAGCCCGAGCACGACGTAGACCAGCGCCCGCACCGTCGAGGACACGAGCCCGTCGAGGGGCAGCGGGTCGCGCAGCACGTCGGTGCCCGCCGTGAAGCCCGTGGTCAGCAGCAGCGGCTGCAGCCACTCCAGCGACGGGATCGCGGAGAGCACGCCGAACACGATGAGCCCGCCGAGGACGCAGGCCAGCACGACGAGGGGGTGCTCGGTGAGCGTGGAGATCGCGAGGGCCACCGCCCCGATCGCGAGCAGTTGGCCCACCGTCCACGCCGCGACCAGCGCGATGCGGCCGATCGCCTCGCCGACCCCGAGCGTCGTGCCCGAGAGCGTCACGAGCGTGCCCTGCGCGCCGCCGACCACCACCGTCCCGGCGATCATCCCGACGACGGCGACGACCAGCACCGCGAGCACGGCCACCGTCACCACCCCGGCGGCCTTCATCACGACCAGTCGCAGCCGCCCGACCGGGGCGATCAGCAGTCCTCGCAGCGTGCCGGTGGCGGCCTCCCCGGCGATCGCGTCGGCGCCCGCGCTCGCGACCGCGAGCGGCAGCAGCAACGTCAGCGACAGGCCGAGCGCGACGACCGGCAGGACGAACCCGTTGCCGGCGACCTGGGCGACGAGTCCCGGGCCCCGGCCCGCCGACGGTCCCCCGGTCGTGGCGATCCCGATCGCGATGGCGATCGGCACCAGCGCGAGCAGCCCGAACACCACCAGGGTCCGAGGCCGGCGCAGCACCCACCGCAGCTCGGCGGCGAGCAGCCGGCCCAGGGGAGCGGCGGTCCGGGTGGCGGCGCGGCCACGGGTCGCGACGGTCGTGCTCACGCGTCCTCCTCGGTCAAGCGGGCGAAGAGCTCCTCGAGATGGGCCCGCCGGCGGTGGACCTCCCACACCCCGACGCCGGCCCGCACCAGTGCGGCCACGACCTCCGGCGGCTCCAGCGGGCCGGCCGGGACGACCAGCCCACCGTCGCGCAGGTACGGCCCGGCGCCGGCGACCCGGACGGCGTCGAGCGCCGTCGTCGGGTCGTCGGTGGTGACGACGAGCTCGCCCGCGCCCGCGTCGAGCAGGCCGGAGAGCTCGCCCGAGACCAGCAGCGAGCCACGCTGCAGCACGGCCACGTGGGTGCAGACCGCCTCCACCTCGGCGAGCAGGTGCGAGGAGAGCAGCACCGTCGTCCCGGCGTCGTGCAGCTCGGCGATCACGCGGCGGACGTCGCGGGTGCCCGCCGGGTCGAGCCCGTTCGTGGGCTCGTCGAGCACCACCAGCCGTCGGGGCACGAGCAGCGCGGCGGCGAGCCCGAGACGCTGCTTCATCCCCAACGAGTAGCCGCGGTAGCGCCGCCGGGCGGCGTCGGAGAGCCCGACCCGCTCCAGCGCCGCGTCGACCGGTGCCCGCAGGTCGCCCTCGAGCCGCGGCTCGGTGGCGGCCGCGCGGAGCAGGTTGTCGCGTCCCGAGAGGAACGGGTGGAAGCCCGGCCCCTCGACGAGCGCGCCGACGTCGGGGAGCGCGGCCGCGAGGTCGTCCCCGGTCCGGCCGAGGAGCTCGACGTGGCCCGCGGTCGGGCGGGTCAGGCCCAGCAGCATCCGTATCAGCGTGGTCTTGCCGGAGCCGTTCGGCCCGAGCATCCCGACGACGGCGCCCGACGGCAGCTCCAGGTCGACGCCGTCGACGGCCACCACCCGCCCGAAGGTCGTGCGCAGGCCCCGCACGCGGGCGGCGGGGGCGGGGGTGGCCGTGCGGGGCTCCTCGGGCGACGGCACGACGTCGAGCGTCCCAGGTGCCGCGGTCACCGGCCGAGCGCCTCGGTGAGGACCTGCTCGGGGACGGCACCGGCGGCGATGCGCCCGTCGTTCGTGATGATGGCCGTCGCCACCGTCGTGGTGATCAGGCGGCCCTGGCCCCACGGGCCGCTGACCGGGGTGCCCAGGGACGACAGGTCGGGGGCGCCGGCGGGCCTGCCGGGCTGCCCCGGCTGGTTCGGCGGCGTCGCGGGCTTCTGGGCCACGACGACGCGGTCCCACCCGTCGCCGACGGTCTTCGGTGCCTGGGCGCCCGTCGGCGGACCACCGCGGCCGTCCGGGGCGGGTGCGTCCTTCACCGTCGTGCCGGGCGGCGGGGTGAAGGTGAACAGCGACGGGTCCTGCGGACCGAAGGTGATGTCGGAGAACCCGATCGTCAGCGCCGGCTGCGCCGAACCGGTGGCCAGCACCGTGAGCTGCAGCGGGAGGCGCTTCTCGGCGTCGACGGACACCCGGACCTCGCGCAGCAGGGTGCGCTCGGTCGGCAGCGGGGTCAGGACGAGCTGGTAGGCGGCCCGGCCGGCGACCTCCTCGGTGCCGTCGACGGTGACGGTGCTGGTCTTGCGCAGGTCGGCGATCATCGACGTGGCCGCGCCCGCCGGGTCGGTCCGCGGGTCGACCCCGCCCGGCACGTCGGGCCGCGACGGCGGGCCCCCGGCGTTCGCCGGCGCCTTCGTCACGGTGCGGTCGGCGGAGTCGTAGGACCACCGCGTCGTGCCGTCGGAGACGAGCGTGCGCTCGCCGTCGGAAGAAGGCAGCGCGACCCGGCCCTTGCCGTCGCCGCCGGACCAGACGCGCGCCGTCTGCGTCCCGTTGCCGAGCTGCGGGGCGTTCGGCAGCGCCGGCAGCCCCAGCTCGTTGTCGACGGTGACGGTGCCGTTCATCGGCCCGGGCTTCGCGGTGATGACCGAGGCGACGAGGGCCTCCGGGCTCACCGGCGGCAGCGGCGGTGCCGCCGCGGCCGTCGGGGCGACGGCCACACCCACGGCGACCGCACCGGCCACCACGATCCCCGCGAGGCCTGCGCCCCAACGCTTCCGACTGCTCATGGAACCCATCCTCGGTGCGGCGCGCTGAGACACCCACAGCATCGGCAGCGCTACCTTCGGGCACATGCCGCGCGTGCTGGTCGTCGACGACGAGCCGGGCGTGCGCGCGGCCCTGACCCGGGGGCTGCGCGCCGAGGGGATGGACGTCGTCGCGATCGGCGACGGCCCGAGCGGGCTCGCCCACGCCGAGTCCGGCGCGTTCGACGCCGTCGTCCTCGACATCGTGCTGCCGGGCCTGTCCGGCTACCGGGTCCTCGAGCGGCTGCGCGCGGGCGGCGTCGAGACCCCGGTCCTGCTGCTCTCGGCGAAGGACGGCGAGGTCGACCAGGCCGACGGGCTCGACCTCGGCGCCGACGGCTACCTCGTGAAGCCGTTCTCGTTCGTCGTCCTGGTCGCCCAGCTCCGGGCGATGCTGCGTCGCCGCGGTCAGGCGCCCGCACGGGTGGTCCTCGGGCCGCTCGTCGTCGACCCAGGAGCGGGGACGGCGAGCTGGGAGGGTCGCGAGGTCGAGCTCTCGGGTCGGGAGGCCGCCCTGCTACACGCGCTCGCCGGCCGGCCCGGACGCGCGATGACCAAGGACGAGCTGCTGGCGGCGGTGTGGGGCGAGGGCGCGGCGGCCCGCAACGTCGTCGAGGTCTACGTCGGCTACCTGCGCCGCAAGCTCGCCGTCGTCGGCGCGGGCGACCTCGTCGCCACCGTCCGCGGCCGCGGATACCGGCTCGACCCCCCGTCGACGTGAGCACCCCCGAGGTGAGCGAAGGGCACCTTCGGTCGACTAGATCGAACGAAGGTGCCCTTCGCTCGGAACAGCCCGGGGAGCCGCGTTCCGACGAAGGGCGCCCACGGGCGGATAGATCGAGCGAAGGTGCCCTTCGCTCAGAACCTCCACGGGGTGGGCTCCGCGGCTGGTGGGGCCGGCGCGGACTGCGGACGCGCATCACGGTGACCGTCGCGCTCGTGGCCGTCGTCGTGCTCCTCGCGCTCGCCCGGCTCGGCGCGAGCCTGCTGCTCGCGGCCGTCGTCGCGGCGGGCGACGGCGAGCTGCGGCAGCGGGCGACGACGGCGGGTGCGGCGGTCACCGCCGGGGCGCGGCTGCCTCCGGGGGTCCGGGTCACCGACGTCGCGGGCACCCCGACCGACGGCCGCGGCCCGCTCCCGCTCGACCCAGCGCAGGTGCGCACCCTCGCCGCGGGCGAGCCCGTGACGACCGGCGGTCCGGGGCCGCACACCGAGCCCGGGGGACCGACCCGGTGGACGGCCGTCGCGGTGACGCTGCCCGACGGATCGCGGCGGCTCGTGCTCGCGCAGCGCGACCTGCTCGGCGCGGTCGTCCTGCTGCGCGACGCGGCCGGCTGGTTCCTGCCCGGAGTGCTGGTCGCGGCGGCGGCGCTCACCGGCGCGGCGTGGGTCGCGACACGGGCCGCGCTGCGCCCCGTCGACCGCCTGCGGGCCGCCGCCCGGGAGCTCGACGCGGGCCGGCGCCTGCCGGTCCCGCCGGCCGCGGACGAACTGGCCGCCCTCGCCGTCGAGATCAACGTCCTGCTCGCCCGGCGCGACGACGCCCTCGACCGGCTGCGGCGCTTCTCCGACGACGCCGCCCACGAGCTGCGATCGCCGATCGCCTCGCTGCGCGCGCAGGCCGAGGTGGCCGTGGCGCACCCGTCGCCGGGCTCGTCGCCGGAGGACCGCGACGCCTGGCTGACCGTCGCCCGCGACGCGCAGCGGCTCTCCGACCTCGTCGCCGACCTGCTCGCGCTCGCCCGCGCCGAGGGCGGCACCCGCGGCGAGCCGACGCCGGTCGATCTCGCGGACGCGCTGGGAGAGGCCCTCGCCCGGACCGGGGACGACGGTGCCGACGGCGTCGCGGTGACCGTCTGGGTGCCCGTCCCGGTCCGCGCGGCGGCCACGCCGTCCGAGGTCGGCCTGGTGCTGGACAACCTGCTGGTGAACGCCCGCCGGCACGCCCGCAGCGTCGTGCACGTCTCCGCGGTGCCGGCCGGGCGGTGGGTGCGCCTGCTCGTCGACGACGACGGGCCGGGCATCCCGCCCGCCGAGCGCGAGCGGGTCTTCGACCGCTTCACCCGGCTCGACGCCACCACCGGCGCGTCCGGCGCCGGACTCGGTCTCGCGCTGGTGGCCCGCCTCGTCGAGGGCCGGGGCGGGACGGTGCGCGCCGGGGCGTCGCCCGACGGGGGCGCCCGGCTCGCGGTCCGCTGGCCGGCCGCACACTGAGCACTCGCTCCGCGGCGATCGCGTCGACGTGGAGGTCAGGGGGCGTCACCCTGGGACCCCGGGTGTCCGGGCACTGCATCCCGAGGCGGACAATGCCGGACGTGAGCACGACCATCGTCCTGCGCGAGGCCCACCCCGACGTCGAGCCCGGGCTCGGCGCGCTGCACGGCTACCTGGACGACGTGATCGGTCGCATGCAGGGTCGGCCCGCCACCGCCGACGAGATCGCCGCGTTCGCCGCCCAGAGCCCGAGCGACGGCCTCGTCGCGCCGCTGGGCACCTTCCTCGTCGCCGGCGAGACCGGGGCGGACGGCGACGAGGTCCTCGGGTGCGTGGGCCTGCGCTGGCGCGGCGACGACGTCCCCGAGGACGCGGCCGAGATCAAGCGGATGTGGACCGCGCCGACGGTGCGGGGGCGCGGCGTGGGCAAGCTGCTGCTCGACGAGGTGGTCCGCCGGGCCCGCGACGCCGGCTGCGCGCGGCTGGTGCTCGACTCGCGCGCCGACCTCGTCGAGGCCCGCACGCTGTACGAGCGCGCCGGGTTCGTCGAGGTCGAGCCCTACAACGACAACCCCCACGCCCAGGTCTGGTACGCGCTGGACCTGCGGTGACGGTCGGGTCCACCGGGACGCCGGACCTCCCGTGAGGCTGGGGCGCGTGACCGCGACCCGCTACGTCACCCCGCTGCGCGAGGGCGGGTCGCTGCCCGGCGTCGTGGAGGCCGACGACCTCGGCACCTACGTCGTGAAGTTCACCGGCGCCGGCCAGGGCGTGAAGGCGCTCGTCGCGGAGGTCGTGGCCGGCCAGCTGGGGCGGACGCTCGGATTGCGGGTGCCCGAGCTGGTCGTCGTGGATCTCGACCCGGTCGTCGCCCGCGCCGAGCCCGACTGGGAGGTCCAGGAACTGCTCGCGCGCTCCGGCGGCCCGAACCTCGGGATGGACTTCCTGCCGGGGGCGCTCGGGTTCGACCCGGTCGCCCACACCGTGGATCCGGACGAGGCCGCGCGCGTGCTGTGGTTCGACGCGCTCGTCGAGAACGTCGACCGCACCTGGCGCAACCCCAACCTCCTGCGCTGGCACCGCGACCTGTGGTGCATCGACCACGGCGCCTGCCTGTACTTCCAGCACTCGTGGGCGCGCGCGGACCACGTCGTCGGGCGGGCCTACGACACCGCCGACCACGTGCTGGCGCCGTTCACGACGGCGGCGTCGCGGGCGGCGGTGGACGAGGCCCTGGCCCCGAGGGTGACGCGGGAGGCGCTGGAGGCCGTGGTGGCGGCCGTGCCCGAGGAGTGGCTCGCCGAGGACGAGCACTTCTCCTCGGTGGCGGCCGCGCGGGAGGCGTACGTGGCGCATCTGCTGGCGCGGCTGGCGGACCGGACGTGGACGCCGTGAAGAACACCTACGAGTGGGCCCCGCTGCGGGTCGTGCCGCGCGTCGACCGCGGTGAGTGCGTCAACGTCGGGGTCCTCCTCTACTGCCGGCACGAGGTGCACCTGACGATCCGACTGGCGCTCGACCCGGCGCGGCTCGCGGCGCTCGCGCCGGACCTCGACGTCGAGGAGGTCGCGACGGCGGTGCACGCCTGGGAGCGCACGGTGGCGGGGGAGGGCCCGGCCGGGGTGCTCTCGGTCGGGGAGCGGTTCCGGTGGCTGACGGCGCCGCGGTCGACCGTCGTGCAGCCCGGTGCGGTCCACACCGGGCTGACGGCCGACCCCGACGCCGAGGCCGACCGCCTGCTGGCGCGCCTGGTCTAGCCCTACGTCCCACCCACCTGGCGGCGGCAGAACTCCAGGACCAGCGCCCACTGGAAGGCCCGCTGCGCGTTGTCGGCCGCGCCGCCGTGCCCGCCCTCGACGTTCTCGTAGTACTCGACCGGGTGCCCGTACTCCCGCAGCCGCGCCACGAACTTCCGCGCGTGCCCGGGGTGGACACGGTCGTCGCGGGTCGAGGTGGTCACGAGCATCGCCGGGTACGAGGCGTCCGTCGCGAGCTTCTGGTACGGCGAGTACTGCGAGATGAAGGCCCAGTCGTCGGGGTCGTCGGGGTCGCCGTACTCGGCCATCCACGAGGCGCCCGCGAGCAGCAGGTGGAACCGCCGCATGTCGAGCAGCGGCACCATGACGACGACGGCGCCGAACAGCTCCGGATACCGGGTGATCATCACGCCCATGAGGAGGCCGCCGTTGGAACCGCCGTGGATCGCGAGCCGATCCGGGGTCGTGATCCCGCGCTCGACGAGGTCCCGGGCCACCGCGGCGAAGTCCTCGTAGGCCCGGTGACGGTGCTCGCGCAGCGCCGAGGTGTGCCACTCCGGCCCGTACTCGCCGCCGCCCCGGATGTTCGCGACGACCTCGATCCCGCCGTCCCAGCCCTGCTCCGGCGACGCCTCGATCCAGCCGCGTCCCATCACCCCGGAGTAGGACGGCGTCCGGGAGATCTCGAACCCGCCGTAGCCGGTCATCAGCACCGGCGCGGGCTCCGAGCGCTCCTTCCCGACGACGAAGTAGGGCACCCGCGTCCCGTCGTCGGAGGTCGCGAAGAACTGGCGCACCGTGACCCCGGCGGCGTCGAAGAACTCCGGGGCCGAGCGCAGCGTCTCCAACGGGGCGTCCTCGGCAGCCGTGTCGCCGATCTCGGTGCGCATGAACGTCGAGGGCCGGGTGAAGCCGTCGGTGTCGAGGAAGACCTCGTCGCTCTCGTCCGGGTCGACCCCCATCACGCCGACCACCGAGAAGTCGTCGCCCGTGGAGAGCTCGCGGCGTGCCCAGTCGCCGGGCGTCGCCTGCTCGGGGCCCGCCGGTGGGGTGACCACCTCGAGCTTCGTCGCGACGTCGTCGAGCAGCGTGAGGATCAGGTGCCGGCGCGTCCACGCCCAGCCCGCGAGCGAGCGGCTCGGCGTCGGGGTGAACAGCACGGTGTGCTCGCGCCGGCCGTCCAGGAAGTCCTCGATCCCGAACGCGAGCAGCGTGCCCGCCGGGTACTCGGTGCCGGCCACCGTCCAGGCCGAGCGGGTGCGCACCAGCAGCCAGGCGCGCTCGATGTCGCTGTCGGCGTCCGGGGGGACCTCCAGGCGGACCTGGGTGCCGTCGGGGCGGAGCACGAACTCCTCCGAGGTGTGGAAGTCCGGGCTGCGCCCGACGACGTCGCGTTCGAAGCCGACGGTGTGGTCGTGCCCGGCGAACGCGGCGACGTCGGTCTCGGCGCCCTCGAACACGACGGGGGCGTCGGCGACCGGCGTCCCGCGCGTCCAGCGCCGCATCACCCGCGGGTAGCCCGACGTCGTCATCGAGCCCGGACCCAGGTCGGTCCCGACGAAGACGGTGTCGTCGTCGATCCAGGAGATCCGGCTCTTGGCCTCAGGAAGGACGAAGCCGGCTCCCTCGTCGATGTCGGCGGGGACGAAGCGCTTGGCCTCGAGGTCGAACTCGCGGACCACGGTCGCGTCGGCGCCGCCGCGGGAGAGCTGCACGAGCGCGCGGGTGTAGTCCGGCCACCGGGCCCCGGCTCCTGCCCACACCCAGTTCTCGTCCTCGGCGGAGGCGAGCGCGTCGACGTCGAGCAGCAGCTCCCAGTCCGGGTCGCCGGTCCGGTACGAGTCCAGGGTGGTGCGGCGCCACAGGCCGCGCGGGTGCGCGGCGTCCTGCCAGAAGTTGTAGAGCCGCTGCCCCCGACGGCGGGTGTAGGGAATGCGGTCGTCGGAGTCCAGGACCGCGCGCAGTCCGTCGCGCAGGGCGGTGAAGCGCTCGCCCTCGGCCAGCACCGCCAGGCTCTCGTCGTTGCGCTCGTGGACCCAGGCCAGGGCCTCGTCGCCGGTGACGTCCTCGAGCCAGAGGTACGGGTCGTCGGTGCTCGTCTCGGTCGTGGCAGGGGTGGAGGTCACCCGTCCAGTCTGCCGATCGCGCAGGAACGACGTCGCAGGCAGGGCGTGTCGGTGTCCAAGGGCTTCGATGGCGTCAAGGCAGCCATAGAAGCTTGCTTCAACCCAGGGCTAGAATTACCGTGTGACCAAGGCAAGGGCCCTGGAGAAGCGCATCCGGCAGGAGGCGAATCCTCAGGGCGTGTCCTGGAGTTTGTTCGTCAGGGAGCGAACCACACGGTCTACGAGCTCGACGGCATCGTGGTCCCGATCCCGCGCCACGCGGAGCTCGGCGAGGGCTTGACCCGAGAGATCTACAGACAATGCGAACCGAAGCTCGGGAAGAGTTGGTGGCGGACGTGACGACGACCTACACGGCTCGAGCAACGCGTGACAACGACCGCTACTGGCTGATCCACGTTCCCGAGCTCGGTCACTACACGCAGGCGCGGAACGTCGCGGAGATCGAGACGATGGCTCGCGACCTGATCGCGACGTTGCACGATGTCGAGCCGGACAGCGTGGACCTCGAGATCGACATCCAGCTGCCGGGCTCCGCTCGAGAACACCTTGCGCGTGTCGAGAGCTTGCGCGAGCAGGAAGCCGAGGCCAGGCGGGCCGCCGCAGCCGAGGCCAGGGCGGCTGCTACCGGGCTGAAGCGAGCGGGTCTGTCGTTGCGCGACATCGGGAAGCTGCTCGGTGTGTCCTTCCAGCGGGCAGGTCAGCTGACCTCCGAGGGGTGAGGCTGGTCGGGCGACGTCCGCGGGGGTGGCGTGCTTCGTGACGCCGTGCCCGACCCGGCCGTCCGGAAGGCCCGGCGACAGCGGTGGACGGTCCGGTGTCACGGCGCCCAGCGCTCGCCCGCGACCGTGCGCGCCACCGGCCCGGGGGGCCGGCGGGGCTCCCCGCCCCGGTGCGACGTCCGGTGACGGGGAGGTTGCGCCGGTGTGGCGGCGCGACCGGCGGTCACGTCGTCTCGTCGACCGGGCCGTCGGACCCGGCGTCCTCGTCGGTGCCGGAGTGGGTGCCGGAGTCGGGCGACGCCGGATCGACCTCGGCGAGCAGCAGGTAGAGCTTGCGCCGGGCGTCGTCGAGGATGCCCGTCGCCGCCGTGACCTGCTCGGAGCTGCCGACCTGAGCGATCTGTGCGACCGCGCCGGCCAGTCCCCGGCCTGCCGTGCGGAGTCCGGCGAAGCCGTCGTCCGCACCCGCCTCCACCTGCGACCACACCGCGTCGAGCTCGGCGGCGTGCTCGTCGGTGTAGGTGCGGCCCTCCTCGGTCAGGTGCACGACCGAACGGCCGGACTCCTTCTCGGTGTGGACCAGGCCCTCGTCGGCCAGCTGGGAGACGGTCGGGTAGACCGACCCCGGGCTGGGCTTCCAGGAGCCGCCCGAGCGCTCGGCGATCTCCTGGATGATCTGGTATCCGTGGCGCGGTTCCTCACGCAGCAGCGCGAGGATCGCGAGGCGTACGTCGCCGCGCGGGCGACGGCCGGGGCCGCCACGTCCACCGGGGCCACGGCCGCGTCCGCGACCACCCGGGCCGCCTCGACGGCCACGAGGCCCACCCGGACCCCACGGCCCCGGGAAGGGGCCGGGACCCCGGCCCTCGTCGGAACCCTGGCCGGCGTCGCCGTCCTCCGGTCCCTCGCCCTCCGGGCCGCGCCCCCAGCCTCGTCCGCGCCCACGGGGACCCCCGGGACCGAACGGGCCGCCGAACGGCGGTCCGAAGTCCATGCCGCCGAACGGGCCACCCCGTCGGCCGGCGCCGCGACGCGGCCCACCGGGCTCGCCCCGGTGCTGGTGCGGCCCGTGCGGGCCGCCTCGGTGCGCCCGTTCCGGGCGCTCATGAGTGCTGAACATGTGGATGTTCCTCTCGGGTCGTTCGCCGACTGTCGGCGATGGCTCAACGATATATCGCTAACCGTCGAAAAGCAAGGCGCGTCGTCGTTCCTCTGCCAGGCTCGCCCCGTGAGGATCCTCTTCGCGTCCGCGCCCGGGTACGGCCTGACGCTGCCGCTGGTCCCGTTGATCTGGGCGGCGCGGGCGGCCGGGCACGAGGTGCTGCTGGCGACGACGTCCGAGATGGCCACCGTCGGACCGGCCGCCGGGCTGCCGGTCGCCGACGTCTACCCGCACCGCGACGTGTGGGGCGACCTGATGCGGCGGGTGATGTCCGGGGGCGAGCCCGACGAGGACCTGCCCGAGGAGTATCGCCTCGCGGCGAAGGCCGGCAACCCGTTCGGGCTGTTCACGGTGACGATGACCGAGGGCACGGTCGAGGTCGGGCGGGCGTTCGGGGCCGACCTCGTCGCCTACCCGTCCGACCACGCGGCGGGCATGCTCACCGCCGCCGCGCTGGGCGTGCCGGCACTCGAGGTGGGGAACCGGATCTCCTGGTCGATGCGCGACATCGACTGGCGGACCGGGCACGACGGGTTCGGCGACTCCGCGATCAACCACATCGTCCGGGAGAAGCTCGGCATCCACGCGACGCCGGTGCCGGTCGCCCGGATCGACCCGCGCGCGCCCAGCATGGGCGGGCTGGGCGCCGACGAGGTCACCCACGACGAGCGTGACGGCGCGCCCTGGTGGCCGATGCGGTTCGTGCCCTACAACGGCGGCACCGTCGTGCCGGACTGGGCGCTGCACCGCCCGGACCGGCCCCGCGTCGCCGTCACCCTCGGCACCGTCGTGCCGGCGGTCAGCGGGCTGAGCTCCCTCGCGGTGGTCGTCGAGGCTCTCGGCGGCATGGACGTCGAGGTCGTCCTCGCCGCCGGGACCGCGGACCTCACCGGGCTCGGCGCGCTGCCGGAGAACGTCCGCTCGGTCGGGTTCCTTCCGCTGTCTGCGTTCCTCCCGACGTGTGCCGCGATCGTGCAGCACGGCGGGTCCGGCTCCACGGCCGCGCCGCTGTTCTACGGCGTGCCGCAGCTCGTGCTGCCCTCGTTCGCGGACAACCCGCTGGCCGCCGGGCGGGTCGCGGAGCGGGGCGTGGGCCTCTCCTGCGACCCGGCCGGGCTCGACGTCGCGACCGTGCGCGAGTCGGTACAGCGGCTGCTCACCGAGGACGCGTTCGCGACGGCGGCCGGGGAGGTCCGGGCGGAGATGGCCACCCAGCCCAGCCCGGCCGCCGTCGTCGAGCGGGCCGTGGCCGCCCTGGCGTGACTCAGTGGAAGGCGGCGCGCTCCACCGTCGTCTGCAGGGCGGCGAGGAGCTCGCGGGCGGAGTCGAGGGAGAGCTCGACCGCGATGCGCGACGCGGGTCCCCGGTCGGGGTTCAGGAAGTCGATGTTCACGGTGTGCGCGTCCGGGGCGTGCACCGGGTGGTCGTAGTAGACGGTCGCCTCGGACACGCTCGCCCAGCCGTCACGGGTCTTCCCGGAGGAGCGGGCGAGGGCGACCTTCTCGGTGGACTAGGTGCACATCAGGGCGCTCCGACGGGGTTCCGGACGAGGTGGGTGTCGAGGAAGGCCTCGACCTTCTTCCAGGCGTCGACAGCGGCCTCGGGACGGTAGGACGGCCGGTCGACGGAGAAGAACGCGTGCCCCGCGCCGTCGTAGCGGTGGAACTCGTAGGTCTTGCCGTGGTGCTGGAGGAGCTTCTCCAGCTCGTCGACCTGGTCGGGCGAGGGGTAGGAGTCGTCGTTGCCGAACAGGCCAAGCAGCGGCGCGCCGAGCTCGCCGATGCGGTCGGCCAACGGGGAGACCTGCAGCGGGAAGCCCTCGGGCGGGGTCCCGACGACGAAGGCGCCGTAGCAGTCGACCGCCGCCTGCACGTCGACCTCGATGCCGGTGAGCACCGCCTGGCGCCCGCCCGAGCAGTAGCCGATGACCCCGACCGCGCCGGTCGCGTTCGCCAGGGTGCGCAGCCAGGCGGCGGCGCCGGCCACGTCGCCGACGAAGCGCTCGTCGGGAACCCCGCCGTTGGCGCGGGCGGTGGCGGCGGCGTCGTCGGGGTCGGCGTCGGGCGCCTCGCGGGTGTAGAGGTTCGGGCAGATCGCGGAGTAGCCCATCGTCGCGAAGCGGCGGGTGATCTCCTTGGTCCCCGCGTCGTACCCCGGCATGTGGTGGATGACGATCATGCCGGGGTGCGGGCCGGGGTCCATCGGTCGCGCGGTGTAGGCCTCGATGAGGTCTCCGCCGTCCCTGCCGTGTCCCCGGATGCCGACCGTCTCGGCGAGGACGGCGTCGTAGCGCATGCGTGCACTCCCTCCTCGGCGGTGCCCAGGTGGCACCGCTCGAGGGCGATCAGAGCACTTCCCGACGCCGGGTGCGGGGCCGGGGCGCGGTGCGTCCGGTTTGCGTCAGGCGCGCCGCCACCGAGCAGGGCCGTCGTCGTAGAGGTCGGCGCCGTGGAGGTCGTTGACGACGAGGGCGGGGAAGTCCTCGATGGTCAGGCGGCGGACCGCCTCGGCGCCGAGGTCCTCGTAGGCCACGATCTCGGCGCTGGTGATGCACCGGCTCAACAGGGCGGCGGTGCCCTCGATGGCGCCGAAGTAGACGCAGCCGTGGGTGGCCATCGACTCCTTGACGGCCTGGTCGCGCCGACCCTTGCCGATCATCGCCTGCAGGCCGCGCTCGATCAGCATCGGCGAGTAGGCGTCGCAGCGGCTGGCGGTGGTGGGGCCGGCCGAGCCGATGACGTGGCCGGGGCGGGCCGGGGTGGGCCCGACGAAGTAGATGGTGGCGCCCTCGACGTCGAAGGGGAGGGGCTCGCCGGCCGACAGGGCCTCGGCGAAGCGGGCGTGGGCGGCGTCGCGGGCGGTGTAGACGGTGCCGGAGAGCAGCACGGAGTCGCCGGCGTGCAGCGAGGCGAGGTCCTCGAGCGGGAGCGAGAGCGAGGCCGTCACAGGGTCACGCTCCGCACCCGGTGGGAGTGGCAGTCGAGGTTGATCGCGACCGGGAACGCGGCGATGTGGGTCGGGTAGGACTCGACGTGCACGGCCACCGTCGTCACCGTCCCGCCGAAGCCGGCCGGCCCGATCCCGGTCGCGTTGATCGCCTCGACGAGCTCGGCCTCCAGCTCGGCGAGCTTCGGGTCGGGGGAGGGCGACCCCGTCGGATTCCGGGTGAGGGCCCGCTTGGCGAGGACCGCGGCCCGGTCGAACGTGCCGCCCATGCCGATCCCGACGGTCACCGGCGGGCTCGCGCTCGGCCCGGCCTTCTCGATCGTCTCCACCACGAAGCGGCGCATGCCCTCGACCCCGGCGGCGGGGGTGAGCATCCGCAGCGCACTCATGTTGTCGCATCCGGCGCCCTTGACCAGAAGCGTCAGCTCGATCCCCGACCCCGGTACGAGGTCGTAGTGGACCATCGCGGGGGTGTTGTCCCCGGTGTTCACGCGGTCGACGGGGGAGCGGACCAGCGAGGCGCGCAGGTAGCCGTCGCGGTAGCCCTGCGCGACGCCACGGTCGATCGCCTCCGCCAGCGAGCCGCCGGTGAAGTGGACGTCCTGCCCGATCGTCAGGAACACCACCGCGTAGCCGGTGTCCTGGCAGAACGCGATCTGCTCGGCGGCCGAGACGCGGGCGTTCTCGAGCAGCCGGTCGAACACCTCGCGCCCGATCGGCGACTCCTCGGCCGCCCGTCCCCGCTCCAGCGCCGCGACGTGGTCGGCGCGCAGCTCGTGGTTGGCCTCGATGGCCAGCCTCGCGACGACGGCCTGCACCTCGGCGACGTCCACCGTCCGCAGCTCGGCCACGAGGACAGGCGTACCGCACCCGTCGTCGTCGCGCACGTCGTCGAGCCGATCGACGGCGTTACTCCTCGAACGTCAGCGGTGTCAGCGATGCGACACCGCTGACACCGCGAAGGCGGCCAACGCATCGGCGAACGCGTCCAGCGCCGCTCGCGCCGCGTCGCCGTCGCGGTCCACCAGCCACGCGATCACCACGCCGTCGGTGACCACGACGAGCATCCGCGCCAGCTGCTCCACCGGCAGCGTCCACGTCACCCCGCACCCCGACCCGACGGATTCCAGGGTCAGTGCCGCCGTGCGGTGGTAGGCCTCGTACTGCCGCCGGGCGACCCCGGCGAGGGACGGCTCGTGCAGCGCGAACTGGGTCAGCCCGGTGAGCACGACCTCGCGGTTCGGGTCGGCCTCCACCGTCGCCCAGTACTCCGCCAGGGTCGCCCGCAGGGACTCGCGGACCGACCCGCGGACCAGCACGCCGTCGGCCTGCGCGTCGACCAACGCCGCCACCGTCGCCTCGGTCAGCTCGACGAAGAGCTCCTCCTTGGAGGCGAAGCAGTAGTGGAACGCCGCCACCGGGGCGCCCGCCTCCGCGCAGATCCGCCGCGTCGTCGCCGCGGCGAAGCCCTCCTCGCCGATCACCTGGAACGCCGCCTCGACCAGCTGGCGGCGCCGCTCGATCGCCGGCACCCGAGCCACCGCGCACCCCCAGAGTTGGGCAACCGTCCCAGACGCTTGACACACTATGGCCCACACCACAGGCTGACGCCCGTGGAGGCAGCGCCCGACGCGAGCGGGACCGAGGGCGGCTACGCGGCCGCGTTCCCCCGGGTGCTGCGGCGGTTCGCGCTCTTCGCGATCGCGTTCTCCGTCGTCTCGATCACCACCGGGATCTTCGTCAACTACGCCTACGGGCTCACGACGATGGGTCCCGCCGCGGTCTGGCTGTGGCCGGTCGCGGCCGTCGGGCAGGTGCTCGTGGTGCTCGTCCTCGCCGAGCTGGCCGGCCACATGCCGCTCGCGGGCGCGAACTACCAGTGGTCCGCGCGGCTGGTCGGAACCCGCTTCGGCTACACGGTCGGCTCGCTGGGCCTGCTCTACAGCGCGGTCGGGCTCCCCGGGATCGCGCTGGTCGGGCTCGCTCCGCTCACCGCCACGGTGCTCGGGCTCGACGCCGCCGACCCGACGACGCTGCTGGTCATCGCCGTCGTCGCGCTGCTGCTGGCGTTCGGGGTCAACATCGTGCGGGTGCAGTGGGCGGCGCGGGTGAACAACCTCGCGGTGTTCGCCGAGATCGCCGGCACCGTGGTGCTCTCGCTGCTGCTGCTCGGCCTCTGGGCGCACGGGCACGCGGGCACGCCCGACGGCGGGCACGGGCTCGGCTTCCTCGGGACGGTCAACCCGGGCACGCCGGTCGCCGACGCCGTCGTCGGGGGCGCGCTGATCGGCATCTTCACCCTCGTCGGGTTCGAGGCGGCCGCCGACATGGCCGAGGAGGCCGTCGACGCCCGCCGCACCGTGCCCCGCGCGATGATCGCCGCGGCGGTGATCTCCGGGGTGCTCGGGCTCGTCGCGCTGATCGGGTTCACCGTCGCCATCCCCGACCTGTCCGCGGTCGAGGCCTCGCCCGTCCCGCTCGCCGACATCGCGCAGTACTGGCTGGGCCCGGTGCTCACCCGGGTGTTCCTCGTCGTCGTGGTCTTCTCGATGTTCGCGCTGCTCGTGGTGGGGGCGGCGTCGAACTCGCGGCTGCTCTTCGCGATGGCGCGCGACCGGCTCCTGCCCGGGTCCGGGCTGCTGCGGCGGGTGAACCCCACGACCGCGACACCGGTCCCCGCCCTGGTCACCTCGCTGGTCGTCTGCCTGGTGCTGCTCGCCTACGGCACGCTCGACGGGGCGGCGTTCACCATCCTCGTCGGCGCCACCGCGCTCGTCCCGTACCTGATCTACCTGCTGACCCTCGGTGGCTACCTCGCCCGGCGTCGCCGGTTGCGGGACACCGGCGGATCGGGCTTCTCGCTGGGCCGCGCGGCGCTGCCGGTCGCCGTGCTGGCGCTCGTGTGGCTGGTGGTGGTCGTCGCGGCGCTGACCCTGCCCGACGCGTTCCGCTCGGCCGACTACGTCGTACTCGGCGGCCTCGCGCTCACCGGGTTCTGGTACCTCGCGGTGCTCCGGCGCCGCCTGCGCGACGGCACCGCCGGCCTGCCTGCCCCGGAGCCCGCACCCGCCGTCGGGACCCTGGAGAACTCATGACCCGGACGACCTCATGAGCTGGACGACCTCGTGACCTGGACCAACTGGGCTGCCAACCAGCGCACGTCCCCGGTGCGGACGGTGACCGCCCGCGACACCGAGGACGTCGTCGCCGCCGTCAAGGCCGCCGCCCGCGAGGGGCTGCGGGTGAAGGCCACCGGGTCCGGCCACTCGTTCACCGGGATCGGCGTGCCGGACGGGGTCGCGCTCGCCGCGCCGTCGTCGCCGGAGGGGCTGGCGTTCAGCCCGGACCCCCACGAACGGGGCGTCCGGGTGACCGTCCCGGCCGGCATGACGCTGCGGACGCTGAACCCGCTGCTCTGGGAGCGCGGCCTGGCGATGCCCAACCTCGGGGACATCGACGCGCAGACCGTCGCCGGGGCGGTGGCCACCGGGACGCACGGCACCGGCGCGCGGCACCAGGGGATCGCGGCGGCGATCCGGGGCCTGGAGATGGTGCTCGCCGACGGCAGCGCGGTCACCGCGAGCCCGACGGAGAACCCGGAACTGTTCCACCACGCGCGGGTCGGGCTCGGCGCGCTCGGGGTCGTGACGGCGGTCGTGCTCGAGACCGTCCCCGCGTTCGGGCTCCACGCGCGGGAGTCGGCGATGCCGCTGCCGGCGCTCCTCGAGTCGTTCGACGCGCTCGCCGACGCCCACGACCACGTCGAGTTCTACTGGTTCCCGCACACCGACCTCGCAGCGACCAAGATCAACGACCGGGTTCCCGACGGGGCTCCGGGCCCGTCGCGCGGTCGGGTCGCCGAGTGGGTCGGTGACGAACTGCTCGGCAACGGCGTGTTCGAGGCGGTCTGCCGGCTCGGGTCCGCGGTCCCCTCGCTGGTGCCGACCGTCAACCGCGTGATGGCCGGCCAGCTGGCCAACGCCGAGTACGTCGACCGGTCCTACCGGGTGTTCACCAGCCCGCGGCGGGTGCGGTTCCTCGAGATGGAGTACGCCGTCCCGCGCGAGGCCCTGCCCGAGGCGTTCGCGGGCCTGCGGGCGGCCGCCGCCCGGCACGCCGCCGACGTGACCTTCCCGGTCGAGGTGCGGGTGGCCGCGGCCGACGACCTCCCGCTCTCGACGGCGTCCGGCCGGGACTCCGCCTACCTCGCGGTCCACGTGTACCGCGGGAGGCCGCACGAGGCCTACTTCGCGGCGGTCGAGGCCGTCATGACGGCCCTCGGGGGGCGGCCGCACTGGGGGAAGCTGCACAC
>JAICLN010000011.1 GCA_025925615.1 Actinomycetospora sp.
GCGTGATGGGACGGTCGGCTGTGTAGCGGGGGCGGGACTCGAACCCGCGACACCACGATTATGAGCCGTGTGCTCTAACCACCTGAGCTACCCCGCCACGGAGCAGGGAGACACCGGCCAGCGTACCGACCGGGGCAATCCCGAACCCAGAGCCCCTTTACGGAATCGAACCGTAGACCTTCTCCTTACCATGGAGACGCTCTGCCGACTGAGCTAAAGGGGCCAGTCTTCCCGGCGGTCAGGCGGCTCCGGAACTCTCCGACGCCGTGCCCGCGGGCGGCACCCAGCGTACAGGGCCCCCGACGACGCCGGGCGTGGCACCCCCCTGGCGCACGAGGGACTCCAGCCACTGGTCGAGGTGCCCCGCGGAGAGCGGTCGGGACACCAGGTAGCCCTGCGCGACGTCGCACCCCATCTCCGCGAGCGCGGTCCGCACGGCGGTGTCCTCCACCCCCTCGGCGACGACGGTGAGCCCGAGGGTGTGGCCCATCTCGACGATCGCGCGGACCACCGCGGCGTCCCCGGTCTCGGTGCCCATCCCCAGGACGAAGCTCTTGTCGATCTTCACCTGGTCCACGGGCAGGCGGCGCAGGTGGGCGAGCGAGGACTGTCCGGTGCCGAAGTCGTCGACGGCGAGGCGGCACCCGAGGCCGTGGAGGCGGCGCAGCGCCGGCAGCGCGTACTCCCGCTCGACGGACACCCCGCTCTCGGTCACCTCGAGCGTCAGCAGTTCCGCGGGGACCTCGTGGCGGGCGAGGGCCTCGGCCACCAGCGTCGGGAAGGAGGCGTCGAGGGACCGGACCGACAGGTTGACCGCCACCGAGAGCCGCAGCCCGCGGTCGAGCCAGCTCCGGGCCGCGGCGAGGGCCTCGTCGAGCACGAAGGCGGTGAGGCCCGCGATCTGGCCGGTCGCCTCGAGGACGGGGACGAACTCGTCGGGCAGGAGCGCCCCGAGCTCCGGGTGCTCCCAGCGGGCGAGCGCCTCCACCCCGAGGACGGTGGGTGCCTCGAGCGAGACCGTCGGTTGGTAGTAGACGCGCAGGCTGCCGTCGGCGACGGCGGGCGCGAACCCGCGGATGAGGGCGAGCCGGCGGTCGGCCCGCTCCCCCATGCTCGGCTCGTAGCAGCGCACCGGCTCGCCGCCGACCCGCGCGGCCGAGAGGGCGATGTCCGCCCGTGCGAGCAGCCGCGAGGCCAGCACGGCCCCGTCGTGCTCGCCGGCGAGGCTCCGGGCGCCCGCCGCGGCCACACCGACGAGGACGGGCGCCTCGAACGGGATCCCCTCGACGACGAAGGGCATGACCAGCTGCTCACGCATCTCCACGGCGCTGGTGTGGGCGGTCGGGCCGTCGACCCCGGCGACGACGACCGCGTAGGTGTCGCCCTCCAGGCGCCCGGCCAACCGGACGCCCGGGGCCACCGAGGCGGCCCGCTCGCTCGCGCACACGGCCTCGAGGCGCCGCGCCGCCAGCGCCACGAACTCGTCGCCGCGGGCGTGCCCGAGGGTGTCGTTGACCTGGTCGAGCAGCCCGAACGAGATGATCGCGACCGCGCCGGCGCCCTCCCGGACCTGCTCGGCGGCGGCCTGCAGGAAGCCCGGCCGGTTGAGCAGCGTCGTGAGCGGGTCGCGGTGGGCGTCGCGGCGCAGGCGGGCCTCGAGACGGCTGTTCTCCACCTCGGCGCCGACCTGGCGGGCGATCGTCGCGAGCAGGGTCAGCTCGCTGCGGACGGCCGAGCGCGACGGTCCACGCCACCGCGCGGCGCCCGCGCGGGCCGGGTCGTGCACCTCGAGCACACCGCGGTGGGACCGGATGACCTCGGGGATGCGGCCGGCGGTCGCCTCGCCCACCTCCGGGGCCGCGATGGGCGCCACGAGGACCTCCCCGGCCTCCCGCACGTCCATCCAGGCCCGGACGGTCGGTGGCGCGGTGCGGCGGTGCCAGCGGGCGGCCCCGCGGCCGGAGCGGAACACGTCCTGCGGGGCGACGAGGTCGAGCGCCTGCAGCGGGGCGGGGAGTGGCTCGCCGGCCTGCTCCACCAGGGGGCCGACGGCGAGGACGACCCGGCGGGCCCCGTAGCGCACCCGCAGCGCCTCGGCGATCTCGCGGGCCGCGGTCCGCCCGTCGTCCTCCCGGCGCGCGGCCGCGTGGGCCGCGATCGACCGCCCGACGATGCCCAGCGCTCGGAGGTCCCGGGAGCGGCGGATCCGCGAGGCGCGCAGGAGCGAGACCCCGACGGAGCCGCCGGCGACCACGAGGGCGATCACGGCGAGGACGCCCGCGAGCACGCTCACGACCCGGGGGCGGGCAGCACGCCGCCGCGACGACCGCGCATCGACGCCTCTCCTCTACCTCGCCCGACAGACACAGAACGCGTCACCTCATCGAGTACCCGCTCACTCTACGCAAGAATCCTGACGAACACAGCTGCGCTGGGTCACTCAGTTGGCCCAATATGTCGCCCGAGACAAGATGTCGACCCGCGTTCGGTCACACAGCGTCCGTTCCGTCGAGGCGGTGCGTCCGTCCGGGCCCGTCGCGCGGCCCCGATGGTGACCCGGCGTGCGGCGGGTTCGCCTGATGGGATGGTCGGCGGCGACACCGACGGGCTCCCGCGGCCGGGGCCGGCACACAGGAGGAACCATGGCACTGGATCCGGCGGGTCCGGACCGCGCGGGGAGGGCCCCGACGGCGGGCATCGTCGCCACCGGCAGCGAACTGCTCGCCGGCCGGGTCCACGACGCCAACGGCCCCTGGATCGCCGAGCGCCTCGGCGAGCTCGGCATCGACGTCGCGCACATCCTGCTCGTCGGGGACCGGCCGGACGAGATGGAGTCGGCCCTGCGCTACCTCGCCGGGTCCGGGGTCGACCTCGTGGTGACCAGCGGCGGCCTCGGCCCGACCGCCGACGACCTCACCGCCGCCGTCGTCGCGGACGTCACCGGCCGCCCGCTCGAGCTCGACGAGCACATGGAGAAGGTCGTCGGCGACATCATCGCCCGGTTCGCCGACCGCCTGCGCTGGGACGCCGCCGCCCTCGCCGAGGCCAACCGCAAGCAGGCGATGGTGCCCCACGGCGCCACCGCGATCCGCCCCGTCGGGACCGCGCCCGGGCTGGCGGTCCCCCGCGGCAGCGACGGGTTCGCGCCGACGGTGCTGGTGCTGCCCGGCCCGCCGCGCGAGGTCCGGGGGATGTGGGACGACGCTCTGGCGTCGGAGCCGCTGCGCGCGCTGCTCGAGCGCACGGCGCCGTTCGACGAGACCCACCTGCGCCTCTTCGGCGTCCCCGAGTCCGAGATCGCCGCGACGCTGCGGGCGGTCGGCGAGCACACCGACCTCGCCCCGCTCGAGATCACGACGTGCCTGCGCGACTTCACCCTCGAGGTCGACCTGCGCCGGCGTCCCGACGACGGGGCGGCGCGGGCCGCGCACGACGCCGTCGTCGCCGAGATCGAGGGCCGCCACGGCCGCGCCGTCTTCTCCCGCACCGGGCAGACGATCGACGAGATCCTCTTCGGCCTGCTCGAGGGCCGGACGATCGCGACCGCCGAGTCGTGCACCGGCGGCCTGCTCGCCGGCCGGCTCACCGCCCCGGCCGGGGCCTCGGCGCACGTCCAGGGCGGCATCGTCAGCTACTCCAACGAGGCCAAGGAGCACCTGCTCGGCGTGCCCGACGAGCTCATCGCGGCCCACGGCGCGGTGTCCCCCGAGGCGGCGCACGCGATGGCGGGCGGGGCGCTCGAGCGGTTCGGGGTCGACGTCGCGGTCGCGATCAGCGGCGTGGCGGGGCCCGGCGGGGGCACCGCGGAGAAGCCGGTCGGCTATGTGTGCTTCTCGGTGCGCACCGCCGACGGGCGCGAGATCGCCCGCGACCCGGTGCTGCCCGGGGACCGCGGCGACGTGCGGGAGCGCTCGGTCGTCCTCGCGATGCACCTCGTGCGGCGGATCCTCACCGAAGGCTGATCCCGCCTCAGGCCGTCAGGCCGCGGAAGAAGCGGATGATCTGGTCGATCGCGTCGCCGATCGCCGCGAAGATCGTGCGCACCGTGGCGGCCGCGTTGTCCGGCTGCGCGATCACGAAGTACAGGATGATCGCGACGACGACGAGGACCAGCAGCAGGCGCAGTCGCGCGTTCATCGGGTCCTTCCGCGACGGGGCCCGACGGACCGGGCACGAGCCCGGAGGCCCGGGCGCGGGCCGACCGTAACGTGGTGGTCTCGTCGCCGGGGTCACTTCGGACAACGTGTCGCGCACGTGATCGATGTCCCCCGTCCGGCCCAGTCGGACCGGGCGGGCAGGATGCGGGGATGAGCGGCGAGCGCATGACCGGGTTCACCCGCGGAGCCCTCCGGTTCGACGTCGTCGATGCGGGGCCGGCGGAGGCACCGGAGACCGTGCTCCTCCTGCACGGCTTCCCGCAGACCTCCGCGAGCTGGGGCGCGGTGGCCGAGTGCCTGCACGCCGCGGGCCTGCGGACGCTCGCGCCCGACCAGCGCGGCTACTCCCCCGGTGCCCGTCCGGCCGGGCGCTCCGCCTACCGCCTCGAGCACCTCGTCGACGACGCCGCGGCCCTGATCACCTCGTCCGGCGCCGGATCGGTGCACCTCGTGGGGCACGACTGGGGAGCCGTCGTGGCCTGGGCGCTCGCGGCCCACCGGCCCGAGCTCGTCCGCACCGTCACGGGCGTGTCGGTGCCGCACGCCGCGGCGTTCCTGCGCGGGATGCTGCGGGGCCCGCAGCTGCTGCACTCCTGGTACATGGGGGCGTTCCAGCTCCCGCGGCTGCCCGAGCTGCTGCTCGGCGACGAGGCCCGGATGGCCGCGGTGCTGCGCCGCGCCGGGGCGAGCGCCGAGGCCGCCCGCCGCGACGCCGCCGCGCTCGCGGGTCACGTGACCGGCCCCTTGAACTGGTACCGCGCGCTGCCGCTCGCGGCGCCGGGCTACACCCGTCGTCCCGTCCAGCGCCCGTCGCTGATGGTGTGGAGCGACGCCGACGGGTTCATCACCCGCGCCGCCGTCGACCAGAACCCGCGCTTCGTCCTCGCGCCCTACCGGCTCGAGGTGCTGCCCGGGGTGAGCCACTGGATCCCGGACGAGGCCCCGGAACGGCTCGCCGAGCTGGTCACGGCCCACGTCGGGAGCTAGGCCGTCGCCGCCTCCGACGCCGGGAGCGTGACCCCCAGGACGGTGTCGACGACGAGCTCCGGGTCGTCCCACATCGGCACGTGGCCCACGCCGGGCAGCCGGACGAACTCGGCGTCGGGCACGATCCGGCGCATCGGCGCCCCGTAGGCCCGCCACGGGATCATGCGGTCCCGCTCGGACCACGCGATCCGCACCGGGCAGGGCAGGTGTTCCAGGGCGCGCGTGGCGCCGTGGGCCGCGGCCGCGTCGAGCAGCGGGACGAGGACGTCGCACCCCCGGACGTCGGCGATCATGTCGGGGACCAGCTCTGGCGCGATGCGCTCCCCGTGCTCCATGGTCCGGCGCACGACGGCCCGCCGCAGGCCCGGGTGAGAGGCGATGACCCCGGCGAGCTCGGGTCGCGTGACGACGCGCAGGACCCGGAACGTCCACACCAGCCGTCGCAGGTCCCATCCGGAGCGCCACCCGCCGGCGGGCGAGAGCGCGACCGCGGACCGGGCCCGTCCGCGGCGGACGAGCTCGAGCGCGACCCACCCGCCGAGGGAGTTCCCGACGACGTGGGCGGTGCCGACGCCCGCGGCGTCGAGCTGCGCGCACACCCCGTCGGCGAGACGGTCGACGGTGAAGGTCCCCGCGGACCGGTCCCACGCCGGGCCGCCCCGGTGGCCGGGGAGGGTGGGCGCGATGACGTCGTGGTGCTGCGCGAGGGCGTCGAGCACCGGGGTCCACGCCCGCCAGGACATCGCGGCGCCGTGCAGCAGCACGAGCGGCGGACCGGACCCGGCCCGGTGGAGCTCGCTCACCGGCGGCCTCCTCGATCGGAGCACAACGTAGCGTAGGTTACGTCGTCGGTCCGGCCCCGCAGGGAGGAAGACCCCATGGCCCGCACGGCCTCCCCCGAGTCGTACTTCGCGGCCGCCCTGCGCCTGCTCGCCGGGCCGGGTCTGCCCGCGTTGCGCATCGGTCGGCTCTGCCGCGAGGTCGGCGTCACCAGCGGCAGCTTCTACCACCACTTCGGCAGCTGGGACGGGTTCGTCGCCGCCCTGCTCGAGCACTGGGCCACCGAGGAGGTCGACCGCCCGCTCGAGCTGGTCCGCCGCGCCGAGGTCCAGGACGCGGGCGAGCGCGTCACCCTGCTCAAGGGCCTCGCGCTGACGATCCCCCACGACGCCGAGACCGCGATCCGGCGCTGGGCGGGCACCGACGCGGTGGTGGCCGCCGCGCAGCAGCGCGTCGACGACGGCCGGCGGGCCGCGGTCCGGGAGGTCATCGCCCCGCTCCTGGACGACCCGGAGCTGACCGCGACCCTCGCCGAGGTCGGCCTCAGCCTCCTGGTCGGCCACCAGCAGCTCCACCACGGTGGCCCGGCGGTCGACCTCGCCGCGCAGCTCGACCAGTTCGAGCTGCTCGTCCGGACCCACGCCGAGAGGTGCGCTTCGCGCTTGTGAGCACTGTCGGGGGTTCTAGCCCCGGAACGTGCTCACGCGCGGGGCGCGCACCTACCGGTTCAGCGAGATCGGCAGCGACTTCACGGCATTGACGAAGTTGCTGGTCAGCCGGTCGGGCTCGCCGACCTCGAAGTCCGGGGCGTGGGTGAGCAGGCGCCGCCAGATCTCGCGCAGCTGCGTCCGGGCCAGCATGTTCCCCATGCAGAAGTGCGGCCCGCCGCCGCCGAAGCCCTGATGCGGGTTCGGGTCCCGGGTGACGTCGAAGGACAGCGGGTCGGCGAACACCTCGGTGTCGCGGTTGCCGGACTCGTAGAACATCACGACCTTGTCGCCGGCCGCAATCCGTTGCCCGCGCAGCTCGGTGTCCTCGGTGGCGGTGCGGCGGAAGGTCAGGACCGGGCTCGCCCAGCGCACCATCTCCTCCACCGCCGTCGGCAGCCGGCCGTCGAGGCCGTCGATGAGCCGCCGGCGCTGGTCGCGGAACTCAGTGAGCGCCACGGACGCGTGGGCGATGGTGTTCCGCGTCGTGTCGTTGCCGGCCACCGACAGGAGCACGAAGAACGCGCCGATCTCCTCGTCAGTGAGCCGCTCCCCGTCGACCTCGGCCTGCACCAGGTTGGTCATGAGGTCGTCGCGGGGGTTGTTGCGCCGGTCGTCCGCCGCCTCGAGGCCCGGCCCGATGAGCCCCATGAGGGCGCCCGTCATGAGCTCGAGCGGGTCGTCGACGCCGTGTGCGGCCCGGACCTCGGCGTCGGCCGCGCTGACCAGGAGGTCGGCGTTCTCGGCCAGCGCGTCCTGCTGGTCCTCGGGCAGCCCCATCATGTCGTAGATCATCGCCATCGGGAGCCGCCGGCAGACGAGCTGGACGAAGTCGCCGTCGCCGTGGTCGAGCAGGTCCCGCACGATCCCGTCGGCCCGCTCGCTGATCGTGTCCTCCAGCTTGCGGACCTGCTTGGGCGTGAACGCCGCACCCACCAGCTTGCGCAGTTTCGCGTGCCGGGGGGAGTCCATCGCCAGGAAGGACTGGCTGGCCTCCAGGAGCTCCTCCGGGGCGTCCATGAACTGGACGCCCTGGCCGGAGCAGAAGAGCTTGGGGTTCTTCGACACGTAGCCGATGTCCTCGTGGCGGACGACCGCCCAGAACCCCGGGCCGTCGGGGTTCTCCATGACCCCCTCGGCCGCCCGGTGCCAGGTGATCGGACGCTCCGCGCGCAACGGAGCGAAGGACTCCTCGCGCTCGGCGGTCGAGCGCGCCCAGAACTCGAGGGACGACAGGTCGACCGGGTCGTGGTCGGGCTTGTCGCCGGTCGCGGCGTCCGCGGTGGTGGTCATGCTCGCCTCCGGGCTCGGTGGGTCAGTCCTGCAGCGAGAGGGCCTCGGTCGGGCAGGCCTCGCAGGCCTGACGGATCTCGTCCTCGCGCCCGTCCGGGACCTCGGTGAGGTGCAGGGTCAGCGACCCGTCGTCCTCCACCTCGAACACGTCCGGCGCGATCGACTCGCACATCCCGAGCCCGCTGCACTTGTCGTAGTCCACGGCGATCCGCATGGTTCGGAGTCCTCCTGAAGTCGACGACGACACCCGGACCATAACGTGCATCATGCTATGGCCGCGAGCCATGTCACGTTTCCGACGAGTACCCGGGGGCGCCACCCCGCACGCCGCGCTACCCGACGTCGAGATGGCGGCGGACGAAGTCGGCCGCGCGGTCGAGCGCCTCGACGGCCTCGTCGAGGTAGGCGTGGAGGCCCTGGAAGACGTGGGGGACGTCCTCGGTGACGTCGAGGACCGCGCCGACCCCGGCGGCCGCGGCCCGGGCGGCGAAGCGCGTCGAGTCGTCCAGGAGCACCTCGTTGGTACCGACCTGCAGCAGGATCGGCGGCAGCCCCGCGAGGTCGCCGACGACGGCGGGGCTGACGAGGGCCTGCCGCGGGTCCGCCCCGGCGAGGTGGTGCGTCGACAGGCGCGCGAGGGTCTCCCGGTCGAACAGCGGGTCGACGCCGTCCTTCTCGTCCATGCTCGCGCCGCTGCGGGTCGCGTCGAGCCCGGCCGAGAAGAGCACCGCGCAGGCGGGCATCGGCAGGCCCTCGTCCCGGGCGCGCAGGAGGGTGGCCACGGTGAGTCCGCCCCCGGAGGAGTCGCCGGCGACGACGGTGCGCCGCGGTGCGACGCCGTCCTCGAGCAGCGCCCGGTAGGCGGCGAACCCGTCCTCGACGGCCGCCGGGAACGGGTGCTCGGGGGCGAGGCGGTAGGCCGGAGAGACCGCCGGCGCCCCGACGTGGCGGACCAGCGCCGCCGTCAGGGACGCGGCGGTGCGCGGCGAGCCGTAGACCCACCCGCCGCCGTGGAAGTACAGGATCGTCGCCTCCGCGCTCGCGGCGTCGGGCTCGATCCGCAGCGCGGGCCGGCCGCCCAGGGTGGTGTCGGTGAGGGTCACGCCCACCGGAGGTGGACCCATCGTCGTGTATATCTCGAAGGTCTCGCGCAGTTCCTCGGGCGGGAGGCTGGTGTCGAGCCGGGCCGACCGCATCAGCTGGTCGATCTCCGCGCGCTGCTGCTGGGTCACCGTCGTCCGTTCTGCTCCGGGTGTTCGTCGACCTCGTCCGCCATGAGACCAGGCTCGCCACCACGGTCGACGACCGGGAGAGAAAGGGGACCGGTCCGCTCCTGAGCGGCTCCCCAGCGCCAGGAGCGGGACCGGTCCCGCGAGGTCGACGGCGATCCCCGAGACCGCCCCGTGACCTTCTGGTCGAGGAGTCCCCGACCCCCGACGTGCGAAAACACCCCGGCGGTCGATGGATCGGTTCAGCGAGGGGCCGGTCGGCCGGGCGGGAGACCCCACTCCGGCGTCGTCTCGCGGTCGATCTCGTCCTGCTCGCGGGTGGCCTGTCGGCGGGCGCGGTCCAGGGCCGCGCGGGACCGGTCGAGGCGCTCCTCGGCGCGGGCCACCGTGTCGGCGGCCCGGTCCAGCGCCGCGCCCGAGCGGTCGAACCGGTCGGCGGTGGACACCCCGGTGGCCCGGGCGAGCTCGTCCAGGGACTCCTCCCGGGCGTCCGCGCGTTCCTCGCGGGCGTCGGCCCGTTCCTCCCGCAGATCGGCGAGCGCCTGGCGCCGGTCGGCCTCGTCCTCGCGTTGGTCGGCGGCCCGCTCCCGCGCCTCGGCGGCCGCGTCCCGACCAGCCGCGTCCCGTGGGTCGGCTGCCTCGTCCCGGGCAGCTCCGGCCACCGGACCGTCGCTCACCGCGCCCACTCCGCCATCACCGCACACCTCGCGTCGCCGTCGGCCCCGGGCCAGTGTGGCGCATCGACGCGGCGCCGGACGCGGAATCGGCGTCGCGACCTCACTGCACGTACTTCGCCCGCAGGTCCTTCTTGAGGATCTTGCCGGACGCGTTGCGGGGCAGTTCGTCGACGACGTCCACCGAGCGGGGGCGCTTGAAGCCGGCGATCCGCTCCTTCGTCCACTCCATCAGCTCGTCGGGGTCGATCGACTCGCCCTCCACGGCGACGACGATGGCCTTCACCGTCTCGCCCCACGTGTCGTCCGGGACCCCGATCACGGCGACGTCGGCGACGGCCGGGTGCTGCGCGACGACGTTCTCGACCTCGATCGGGTAGACGTTCTCCGCACCCGTGACGATCATGTCCTTGATGCGGTCGGTGAGGAACAGGTAGCCCTCCCCGTCGAGGTAGCCGCCGTCCCCGGTGCGGAACCAGCCGTCGGCGGTGATCGACTTCTCGGTCTCCTCGGGCCGCTGCCAGTAGCCAGTGGTCACCTGCGACGAGCGGATCCAGATCTCGCCGACCTCGTCCGCGGGGAGGTCCTCGTCGTTCGCCGGGTCGACGACCTTGAGCTCCACCCACGGGTAGGCCCGGCCGGCCGAGCGCATGAGGTGCGCGCGGGGTCCGTCGGGGTCGTGGTCGTCGGGGTCGAGCTGGGTGATCGCGCCGGTCGTCTCCGTCGAGCCGTAGACCTGGAAGAGCGGCGCCCGGAACGTCGAGAGGACCTTGTTCAGCACGGGACCGGTGATCGGGGAGGCGCCGTAGGCCACGGCGCGCAGCTTCGACCAGTCGCGGTCGGCCGCGCCGGGCACCTGGCACAGGAACTGCAGCACGGCGGGCACGAGGAAGGCGTTGGTGATCCCCTCGTGCTCCATCGTGTCGAGCAGCTGGGCGGGGACGATGTCGGCGACGAGCACGACGCGCGCCCCGTACGACAGGCAGACCAGCGCGAAGCCGGACCCGCCGATGTGGAAGAGCGGCATCGCGACCATGCCGACCGACTCGTCGTCGAAGCCCCAGTGCCCGCCGACGGAGAGCAGCCCGCCGAAGTTGCGGTGCGAGAGCAGCACGCCCTTGGCCCGCCCGGTCGTGCCCGAGGTGTAGAGCTGCAGGACGGTGTCCTCGTCGTCCGCGTCGGCGGCCGGCTCGGTCCGCTCGGTGAGCCCGTCCACCCACCCCTCGTAGTCCTCACCGACGACGAGCACCCGCCGGCCGTCGCGGTCGAGCTTCTCGCGCAGCTCGGCGAAGTCCGGGCCGAGGACGACGAGGCCCGCCTCGGCGTCGTCGGCGAGGTCGATCAGCTCTGCCGGGGTGAGCCGGAAGTTGAGCGGCGCGACCCCGGCGCGGACACCGGCCGCGGCGAAGAGGAGCTCGAAGAACTCCACCGCGTTCTTGCCGAGCCAGACCACCCGGCCGCCCTCGCCGACCCCCAGCTCCCGCAGTCCGGTGGCGATGCGGGCCACGCGGTCGTCGAGCTCGGCGTAGGTCACCGAGCGGTCGCCGCCGGTGAGCGCCGTCTGCGCTCCGCGGTCGCGGGCGTGGTCGCGCACGATGTCGGTCAGCCGGAACGGGGCCACGGCACCTCCAGGGCAGGGGACGGATCGGACAGCGGTGACCGCGGACACACGGCGCGGCGGCACGGTAGCGGGACCGGAGGACGGCACGGAAGAGTCAGGGTTGACCGTTACGGGTGGACCCGGGGACGCTTACCGTGCAGTAGCAAGAGGTCAGGACGGGAGGAGCCCCGGGTGGAGCGCACGATCTTCGACGACGAGCACCAGGCCTTCCGCGAGATGGTGCGGGACTTCCTCGAGAAGGAGGTCGCGCCCCACCACGCGGACTGGGAGGCGCAGGGGCACGTCAGCCGCGACGTCTGGCTCGCGGCTGGCAAGACCGGCCTGCTGGGCCTCGACGTCGAGGAGCGCTTCGGCGGCGGCGGGTCGGACGACCTGGTTTTCCTCTGGATCCTCTCGGAGGAGATCGCGCGCAGCGGCTTCTCCGGGCTCGGCTTCCCGCTGGCCAACGACGTCGTCACGCCCTACCTCACCGAGCTCACCAGCGAGGAGCAGAAGGAGCGCTGGCTCCCCCGCTTCTGCTCGGGCGAGATGATCACGGCGATCGCGATGACGGAGCCCGGCACCGGCTCCGATCTGCAGGGCATCCAGACCAAGGCGGTCCGCGACGGCGACGAGTGGGTCATCAACGGCGCCAAGACCTTCATCACCAACGGGATCATGTCTGACCTCGTGATCGTGGTGTGCAAGACCGATCCCGACGCCGGGTCGCACGGCTTCTCGCTCATCGCGGTGGAGCGCGACGCGCCGGGCTTCGAGCGGGGCCGTCACCTCGACAAGATCGGGATGAACGCCCAGGACACCGCCGAGCTGTCCTTCACCGACTGCCGCGTGCCCGCGTCGAACCTCATCGGCGAGGAAGGCAAGGGCTTCATCTACCTGATGCAGAACCTGCCCCGCGAGCGGATGTCGATCGCGATCGCCTCGACGGCGGGCGCGGAGAAGGTCCTCGAGGACACGATCGCCTACGTCAAGGACCGCAAGGCCTTCGGCCGGCCGATCGCCTCACTGCAGAACACCCGCTTCAAGATCGCGGAGCTGCAGACGAAGCTGGCCGTCACCCGGGCGTTCGTCGACCGCTGCATCACCGAGCTCAACGCGCGCAAGCTCGGGCCGGCCGACGCGTCGATGGCGAAGTACTGGGCGACCGAGACCGCCAAGGAGGTCATCGACCAGTGCCTGCAGCTGCACGGCGGTTACGGCTACATGCGCGAGTACCCGGTCGCCAAGGCCTTCCTCGACAACCGCGTCCAGACGATCTACGGCGGCACCACCGAGATCATGAAGGAGATCATCGGACGGATCGCGCTGTCCTGAGCGGTCAGCCCTGACCGTTCGGAGGGTGTGTACCGAGCGAAGGGCACCTTCGGTCGAACTATCCGACGGCGGGCGCCCCTCGCCGGAACGGCCGACCCGCGAGCGTTCGGAGCGAAGGGCACCTTCGGTCGACTAGAGCGACCGAAGGTGCCCTTCGCTTGGTCTCGGCCCAGCCGGCCGTCAGCCCCACCGGGGGTCGCGGCCCGAGAGCGCGACCAGGCGATCGAGGGCCGGCGCGTCGTCGGCGACGGGGACGCGGGGCGCGAACGGCTTGCCCTCGCCCTGGTAGTCCGCGGTCAGCATCATCGGGGCGAAGGCCAGCGAGGCCTCGAGGCCCTCGACCGGCGGCGACCAGGGCTGCCCGGTCGCGATCGCGAGGTCCCAGCCGTGGACCTGGTACTCCCAGAGGATCATCGACAGGGCCATCTCCCCCGGCATCGACGCCTCCCCGAGCGCCAGCGGACGGGAGCCGGCCCCGGCGGCCAGCGCCGCGTCGAGGGTCGTCGCGGCCGCCCGGACGGCCGCGGCCGCGTCGTCGGGGGCGCGGTAGCCGGTCAGGTCGGCGCGCGGCGCCCGCCCCTCGGGGTCGGCGTAGCCGGCGCTGAAGGTCTCCAGCCACCCGACGACGTGGTCGAGCAGCGCCGCGACGTCGTACTGGGTGCAGGGGGTCGGCGCGTCGCGCCGCGCGTCGTCGACCCCGTCGACGACGCCCGCGAGGTCGGCCAGGACGGTGTGCAGGTGGCCGCGGGTGTCCGCGACGGTCGGTGCTCCGCTCATGGGACACAGCCTCGCGCGTCCCGGCCGAGACGGTATTGAACTTTCGCGACGGCCCTACGCTGCCCCGATGACCGGACCCGCTCCCGTGGAGCGCGACAGCCGGGGCATCCTCGACCCCTGGCTGCTGCGCCGGCGGGTGGCCTTCGCCCGCCACCCGCCCACCCCGCCGCTCGAGGGGCTCGTCGACCGGTTCTGGGCCGTGCGCTGGGATCTGCCGGCCGGGACCGCGCACCGTCAGGAGGTCCTGACCCACCCCGCCGTCAACCTCACGGTCGGCACTCCCGACGCACGCACCGGGAGCACCGCCCCCGAGGCCCGCGTCACCGGCGTGGCGACCGACCTCGTCGACCGCGAGCTCGCCGGACGGGGCTGGACGGTGGCGGCGATGACGACCGTCGGGGGCTTCGGAGCGTTCGTCGACGAGCCGGTGTCGGCGCTGGTCGGACGGACCGCCGGCGTCGACGTCGTGCCGGGGCTGGACGGTCCCGCCCTCGTCAGGACGGTCACCGAGGCCCGCGACGAGACCGGTCCCGACGACGACGCCGGGCGCGAGCCGGCCCGCGTCGCCACCCTCGCCCGCGCCCTCGAGGAGGTCCTCGAGGGCGCCGACCCCACGCGGGTCGAGCAGGCCCGCGAGGTGGCGGCGGTCGCGCGCCTCGCGGAGACCGACCGCGACGTGCGCCGGCTCGACGACCTCGCCGCCCGGGCCGGTGTCACCCCCCGGGCGCTGCAGCGGCTCTTCGCCCGCCACGCCGGGGTGTCGCCGACCTGGGTCCTGCGCCGCTACCGGCTGCTCGAGGCCGCCGAGGCCGTGCGGGACGGCGAGCGGGTCGTGTGGTCCGAGATCGCGAGCGCCCTCGGGTACGCCGACCAGGCGCACCTCGTGCGCGACTTCCGGGCCGCGCTCGGCCGCACCCCGGAGGCCTACGCCCGCACCCTGCGGTGACCGCTAGAGCAGCAGCGCCTTCGTGAGCTGCTTCCACTGCGCGACGTGGGGATCGGTCGCGTGATCGCGCGGGTCGAACCCGTAGGTCATGGCGACGCCGCGCATGCTCGTGAGCAGCATCTCGCGGACCATCGGGTAGTTCGGCGAGTCGAGGTAGTGCTCGAACACCGCGTCCAGGGTCTGCCGGATGGCCGCGCCGAGGCGTCGTTCGGCCGGCAGGAGCGCCGTCGCCAGTGCGGGATCGGTGCGGGCCGCCGTCCAGAGCTCGACCGACGCCCAGAAGTAGGGCTGCCGGAAGGTCGACCACATCTCGTCGACGACGCGGTCGATGCGCGCCTCCGGGTCCGCCGACACGGCCGGGAGGACGGCGGCCGCCAGCCCGTCGGAGGCGAAGCGGGTCGCGGCGAGGTGCTGGGCCGCGGCGACGAGCAGCGTCTCCTTGGACGGGAAGTGGTGCAGCAGCCGGCCCCGCGAGACCCCGGCGCGCGCCTGGATCGTCAGCGTGGTCGTGCCCGCGTAGCCCGACTCGACGAGGCACGCGACGGCGGCGTCGAGGATGCGCAGGCGGCTGTCGGAGGTCCGCTGCTCGCGGGACCGCCGGGGTCCGGTCGCGCGCCGGGCGGGCGGCCGACCGGGGGCGTCGTCGGGGGCGTCGTCGGGGGACGCGTCGAGCAGCGGCTCCGGCTCCCCGGCCCGGCCTGCGGACATGCGCCCTCCCTCCCCCTCGTCGATGCGGCCCTCGGTGCGAAACGGTGCCCGATCGTGGCTGACCCGACCGCGACGGTCAACGCTGACCGTCTCGGCGCGCCACCCCGGTCCGGGTCGCCGCCCACGGGGGTGCCATCGTCTTCCGCGCTCGACTACTCATGGGTAACCTCGGCCGTCGGACCTCCGGCCACCCGTTGACAGCTGTCAGAAACAGTCCATCATGACTGTCAGGAGCGCCGGGCGGTCCGCCCCGCTCGAGCCGTGTGAAGGGACTCCCGCCCGTGACCGAGGCATACATCTACGACGCCATCCGCACCCCGCGCGGGCGAGGCAAGGCGACCGGGTCGCTGCACTCGGTCAAGCCCGTGTCGCTCGTCGTCGGCCTGCTGGACGAGCTGCGGCAGCGCAACCCGGAGCTCAACCCGGAGCAGGTCGAGGACGTCGTGCTCGGCTGCGTCTCCCCGATCGGGGACCAGGGCGGCGACATCGCCAAGACCGCGGCCATCGCGGCGGGCATGCCCGACACCACCGGCGGCGTGCAGCTCAACCGCTTCTGCGCCTCCGGCCTCGAGGCCGTCAACCAGGCCGGCCAGCGCGTCGCCTCCGGCTGGGAGGACCTGATCATCGCGGGCGGCGTCGAGTCGATGTCCCGCGTGCCGATGGCCTCCGACGGCGGGCCGTGGGCCATGGACCCGGAGACCAACTTCAAGACCGGCTTCGCCCCGCAGGGCATCGGCGCGGACCTCATCGCGACCATCGAGGGCTTCTCGCGCGAGGACGTCGACGCCTACGCGCTCGAGTCGCAGACCCGCGCGGCGAAGTCGTGGGCCGACGGCGCCTTCGACCGCTCGATCGTGCCGGTCAAGGACCGGAACGGGCTGACCATCCTCGACCGCGACGAGCACATGCGCGAGACGACGATGGAGGGCCTGTCGGGCCTCAAGCCCTCGTTCGCCGGCATCGGCGAGATGGGCGGCTTCGACGCGGTGGCGCTGCAGAAGTACCACTGGATCGAGAAGATCGACCACGTCCACCACGGCGGCAACTCCTCGGGCATCGTCGACGGCGCGGCGCTCGTGCTGATCGGCAGCGAGACCGCCGGCAAGGCCAACGGCCTCACCCCGCGCGCCCGCATCGTCGCCACCGCCGTCTCCGGGGCCGACCCGACGATCATGCTGACCGGTCCGACGCCCGCCTGCCGGAAGGTGCTCGCGAAGGCCGGGATGACCGTCGACGACATCGACCTGCTCGAGATCAACGAGGCGTTCGCCGCCGTGCCGATGAAGCTCATGCGCGACCTGGGCTTCCCGCACGAGCGCACCAACGTCATGGGCGGTGCCATCGCGCTGGGCCACCCGCTCGGGGCGACCGGCGCGATGATCATGGGAACGATGGTCGACGAGCTGGAGCGCCGCGACCTACGCCGCGCCATCGTCACGCTGTGCATCGGTGGCGGGATGGGCGTCGCCACGATCATCGAGCGCGTGTAGATCCCTCCAAGCCGGGGTTCGGGACGTGACGGCTCCTTCGTCGCCGTCCCCTCCCGCCCGGCGTCGGGATACGCGTCCCCTTTTCTGACTTTGACCAAGGAGCGAATGCAGCAGTGAGCGACAACATGTTCCGGTGGGAGGCCGACGGCGACGGCATCGTCACGCTGACGATGGACGACCCGGACGCCTCGGCCAACACGATGAACGACCGGTTCGGCCGGGACTTCGAGGAGACACTGCGTCGCCTCGAGTCCGAGAAGGACTCGATCAGCGGCGTCGTGCTGACCTCGGCGAAGAAGACCTTCTTCGCCGGTGGCAACCTCTCCGACCTGCGCAACTACGGCGCGTCCGAGGCCCAGAAGGTCTACGACAACTCCCAGGGGATCAAGGCCCTGCTCCGCCGCCTCGAGACGCTGGGCAAGCCGGTCGTCGCCGCGATCAACGGCGCCGCGCTCGGCGGCGGGCTCGAGATCGCGCTGGCCACCCACCACCGCATCGCCCTCGACGCCAAGGGCTCGAAGATCGGCCTTCCCGAGGTCACGCTGGGCCTGCTGCCCGGTGGCGGCGGCGTCGTCCGCACGGTGCGCCTGCTCGGGATTGCCGACGCCCTGATGCAGGTCCTGCTCCAGGGCCAGCAGCGCAACCCACGGGCCGCGCAGGAGGCCCGGCTCGTCGACGAGGTCGTCGACACCCCCGAGGAACTGGTCAGCAAAGCCAAGGAGTGGGTGAAGGCCAACCCCGAGGCCGTCCAGCCTTGGGACCAGAAGGGCTACAAGATCCCCGGCGGCACGCCGTCGGTACCGAAGTTCGCGCAGAACCTCCCGGCGTTCCCGGCCAACCTGCGCAAGCAGCTCAAGAACGCCCCCATGCCGGCGCCGTACAACATCATGTGCGCCGCGGTCGAGGGCTCGCAGGTCGACATCGACAACGCCGCGAAGATCGAGTCGCGCTACTTCGCCGACCTCGTCGTCGGGCAGGTCTCGACGAACATGATCAACGCGTTCTTCTTCGACCTGCAGAAGATCAACAAGGGCGGCTCGCGCCCCGACGGGTACGAGAAGCACACCGCGCGCAAGGTCGTCGTGCTCGGCGCCGGGATGATGGGCGCGGGCATCGCGTACTCGTGCGCGATGGCGGGCATCGAGGTCGTCCTCAAGGACGTCGCCCTCGCGAACGCCGAGAAGGGCAAGGACTACTCGAAGAAGATCCTCGACAAGGCCGTCTCGCGCGGGAAGTCGAGCCAGGAGAAGGCCGACGAGGTCCTCGCCCGGATCACCCCGACCGAGAAGCCCGAGGACGCCGCCGGCGCCGACCTCGTCATCGAGGCCGTCTTCGAGAGCCCCGACCTCAAGAAGCAGGTCTTCGCCGAGATCATGCCGCACCTGGCACCCGACGCGGTGCTGGGCTCGAACACCTCGACGCTGCCGATCACCGACCTCGCGACCGGGGTGGACCGGCCCGAGGACTTCGTCGGCCTGCACTTCTTCTCGCCGGTCGACAAGATGCCGCTGCTGGAGATCATCAGCGGCGAGAAGACGTCCGACGCCACGCTGGCGAAGGCGGTCGACATCGCGTTGCAGATCAAGAAGACCCCGATCGTCGTCTCGGACTCCCGCGGGTTCTTCACCAGCCGCGTCATCGGCACCTTCATCAACGAGGCCGTGGCGATGCTCGGCGAGGGCGCCGCGCCGTCGTCGATCGAGCAGGCCGGGGCGCAGGCCGGCTACCCCGCGCCGCCGCTGCAGCTGATGGACGAGCTGACCCTGACGCTGCCGCAGCACATCCGCGAGGAGACCCGCAAGGGCGTCGAGGCGGCCGGCGGGACCTGGGTGGGCCACCCCTCGGACGCGATCGTCGACCGCATGGTCGAGCTCGACCGCAAGGGACGCTCCTCGGGGGCCGGGTTCTACTCCTACGACGCGGAGGGCAAGCGCACCGGGCTCTGGTCCGGCCTGGCGACCGAGTTCGGCGCCGCAGCCACGAAGGAGTCCGGGGGCGACCTGCCCTTCGAGGACATGCAGGAGCGGATGCTCTTCGCCGAGGCCCTCGAGACCGTGAAGTGCTTCGACGAAGGCGTGCTGCACACCATCGCCGACGCCAACATCGGCTCGATCATGGGCATCGGCTTCCCGGCGTGGACCGGCGGCGTGGCCCAGTACATCGACGGCTACCCGGGCGGCCTGCCCGGCTTCGTCGAGCGCGCCCGCATCCTCGCCAAGGCCTACGGGGACCGGTTCCAGCCGCCGGCCTCGCTGGTCGCGAAGGCCGAGAAGGGGCAGAACCTGCGCGACTCGCTCTGAGTCGAGCACCCCGGCCTCGAGGACGAACGGTCCGTTGGTCACCTTCTTCGGTGACCAACGGGCCGTTCGTGCTTCCGGGGCCCACAGCACTACCGGTCAGGACTGACTGTCTCGTAGGGTCCCGACGACGGGTCACGACGGTTTCGGTGGAGGAACACGGCATGGGTGTGCTGGACGGCGTCAAGGTGGTCGAGGTGGCCGGGATCGGCCCGGGCCCCTTCGCGGCGATGATGCTCGCGGACCTCGGCGCCGACGTGCTGCGCGTCGACCGCACGGTCGGGGGCGGGCTCCAGCTCGGGGACCCGGCCAAGGACGTCCTCGCCCGCGGGCGCCGCTCGGTGGCCCTTGACCTGAAGTCCGCCGAGGGCGTCGAGGTGCTGCTCGACCTCGTCGCCGAGGCCGACGTCCTGCTCGAGGGCTTCCGGCCCGGCGTCGCGGAGCGGCTGGGCTTCGGCCCCGAGGTGTGCCGCGAGCGCAACCCGCGCCTCGTGTTCGGGCGCATGACCGGCTGGGGCCAGGACGGACCGAAGGCCCAGAGCGCCGGGCACGACCTCACCTACCTCGCCACGGCGGGCGTCGTCGGGCACGTCGAGGGTCCCGACGGTGCCCCCGGCATCCCGATGAACCTCGTCGGCGACTTCGGCGGTGGCGGCATGCTGCTCGTCGTCGGCATCCTGGGCGCGCTGGTCGAGCGGGCCACGTCGGGCCGCGGGCAGACGGTGGACGCGGCGATCGTCGACGGCGGCGCGCTGCAGATGGCGATGATCTGGGGCATGCGCGCCCAGGGCCTCTGGCCGAACCCCCGCGGGCGCAACCTGCTCGACGGCGGGGCCCCGTTCTACGAGACCTACCGCTGCGCCGACGACAAGTACGTGGCCGTCGGGGCGATCGAGCCGCAGTTCTACGCCGCCCTGATGTCGGGGCTGGGCCTCGAGGGCGAGGACATCGCCGGCAACCAGTGGGACCTCGAGCGCTGGCCCGAGTTCACCGCCCGGCTCGCCGAGGTGTTCGCCACCCGCACCCGCGACGAGTGGGCCGCCGACCTCGAGCCCACCGAGTCCTGCGTCGCCGCGGTGCTCGGCGGCCCGCGGGACGATCACCGAGGCCTTCGGCGTGCGCCAACCGGCGCCGGCGCCGCGGTTCGACCGGACGCCGAGCGCGGCGCCGACCCCGCCCGCGTCGCGGGGGCAGCACACCGTCGACGCCCTGATCGAGTGGGGCCTCGACGCCGACCGGGTCGAGAAGCTGCGCGCGGCCGGGGTCGTGCACCAGGCCTGAACCACAGCGGCCCGGCGCTCCCGCGCGGCGGATGGCACGATCACGCGCGTCGAGGGCGGCGGCCGGCGAGGGGGTCCACGTGATCGGTCCGAGGACACTCGCGCGGGCGTTGGTCAACGTCCGTGACCGCGTGCTCGAGGGACCGATCGCGGACCTGCGCCGCATGCCCCGCGTGGCGATCGACACCGGCCCGACCGACCCGGACGCGTGGGCCGTCGGGCGCGCGCACGGGCTCGCCCGCGCCGGACAGGTGAGCACCTACCGGTACGCGGTGCACCCGATGGCCCGGCTGCGCGGGGCGCCCGTCCTGCTCGTCTCGCCGCTGGGCGCCTGCGGGGTCGCCTTCGACCTGCGGCGCGGGTGCAGCCTCGTCGAGCACCTCGTCGGCGAGGGCCGACACGTCCACCAGGTCGACGACGAGGACGTCGTCGGGCACGGCGCCCCGTCGCCGGGCTCGCCGGCGGACCTCGCCCGCTGGGTGGACGACATCCTCCCGCACGTCGTCCGAACCGTGTCCACCCATCACGACGGGGCACCGGTGCACGTCGTCGGCTGGTCGCTCGGCGGGCTCGCGTGCCTGCTGGCCGCCGCCGACGACCCCACCCTGCCGATCGCGTCGCTGACCGCGCTCGCGACGCCGTTCTCGCTCGACCCGGTGCCCGAGCACGTCCCCTCGCGGCCGCTCGCGATCGCGGCGGGCGGTCCGGTGCTCGCCACCGTGCAGACGCTGCTCGGCCTGATCCCGACGATGCCGCCGATCCCGGAGTTCCTCTCCGTCGGCTCGGTCGGCGCCTTCCTCACGACGCCGCTCACGGTCGCGTCTCACCTCGCCGACCGGGACTTCCTCGCCCAGCTCGAGGCGATCGACGACCTCCGCGCCCTCGTCGGCGCGCAGGCCGAGCTGGTGGGCACCAGCTTCCACACGATGGTCGGGCCCGGCGAGCTCGAGCGCGGGCTGGTCTCCGTGGGCGGGCGCCGGGTCGACCTCGGCAACCTCGAGCGACCGGTCCTGCTCGTGGCCGGCGAGGACGACGTCGTCGTGCCGCCGCGGGCGGTCCGGGCGGGCTCGACGGTGCTCTCGGGCGCGGACACGTCGCTCATGACGGCGCCCGGCGGGCACCTCGGGGTGGTGTGCGGGCGGGCGTCCCGCGACCGCCTCTGGCCCGCGCTGTGTGCCTTCCTCGACCGGCACGACCCGCCGTCGGAGATCGAGTCCGACCGACGCCCGTCGCGGCGGCCCCGTCGGGCGGTGCAGCGTCCCCTGCCGGCCGCCACACCCCCGCCCGAACGGGCCCCGGAGCCGGCGGGTGAGGCGCCGAGCACCGGCGCGAGTCCGGCCGGCGCACGCCGTTCGACCGGCCGCCGGGCACGCCCGGCACCCAAGCCGGCGAGCCGTACGCGAGGCCGCGAGGGGTAGGCCCGGCCCGCCGAGGAGCCGGTGGGTGGTCGTCTAGGCTCGCCGCCGTGGTTTCCCTGCGCGAGGCGCGCCGCGACAAGGGATGGTCACAGACGGCCGCCGTGTCCCGGCTGCGCGAGCTGGCGGACGCCGGACGCGTCGAGGTCGCCTCGGCGGCGAGCCTGAAGACCCAGCTCTCGCGCTGGGAGAACGGGACCGTCCCGGAGGAGCCCTACCGGACGCTGCTGGCCGAGCTCTACGACCGTGATCTCGGCGAGCTCGGCATCGACGTGACGCCGCACTGGGAGCGCAGCCACGAGATTCCCGACCTCCTCGCGGAGATCCGGGACGAGTTGCGCACGATCAGCGGGCTGCTGCGCGAGCAACGACGCGGCTGACGCGGCTGCCGGGCGACGCAGCGATCGGACGAGCCCCGGACACGACGAAGGCCCGCTCGGAACGACGTCCCGGCCGGGCCTTCGCGGTGCGGTGCTCAGCTCACGGAGCGAGGACGCTCGACGGAGTGCAGCGGGGGGTACTGGGCACGGTCGTCGGACGCGAGCAGCAGGCTCAGCGCTCCGAGGGAGACGGTGCCGAGAGCGATGACGGCCTCGGCGGTGAGGTCGAGGACATCGGCGAGCGGGCGCAGGGGCGCGGTGAGCACGGTCACGACCTGTGTGCCTCCGTACGGGTGACGAGGGGTGGGCGGACGAGCGCCGTCCGCCACGGACCTCCCCATCCTGTCGGACAGGTGGGTACCTGCCCAACCCGAACGAGACGAATTCACACCCATGTTCCCTGTCACAGCGACGAAGGGTTGCTGATTCGAGACAGACGGTCGTCATCGTCCGACGACCGACAGCACTGGTCCGGCGCGCGGCGAAGGGGTCGACCCCGTTCGTACAGTCGTGTCGTGCGCTTCCGCCAACTCGGTTCCAGCGACCTCCAGGTGTCCGAGATCTCCCTCGGTTCCTGGCTCACCTACTCCGGCGGCGTCGAGGCCGACGCGACCGCCGCCTGCACCCGCGCCGCCTTCGACGCCGGGATCACCTTCTTCGACACGGCCAACGTCTACGGCCGCGGCGCCGCGGAGACGGCGTGGGGCGAGATCCTCGCGGACTACAGGCGCGAGGAGTACGTGCTCGCGACGAAGGTCTACTTCCCGATGTCGGACACCGACCGCGGGCTCTCCCCCGACCAGATCGCCAAGCAGATCGACGCGTCGCTGCAGCGCCTGCGCACCGACCACGTCGAC
>JAICLN010000368.1 GCA_025925615.1 Actinomycetospora sp.
GAGCGAGACGAGGATGCCGTCGCCCTCCGCGAGGTCGACGCCCCCGATCGTCATGGGCTCCGTCGCGAACCGCGGGAAGGCGATCTGGACGACGGTCAGGTAGCGCAGCAGCTCCTCGACGAAGCCGTGGACGGAGTCGGGCTCGTCGCGCACCATCGCCGCCACCGCCGGGTCCCGCAGCACGAGCACCGACCCGAGCGCCAGCATCGACGCCGAGGTCTCCAGCCCGCCCGTCAGCAGCCCGTCGGCGAGCTCCGCGAGCTCGTCGGTGTCGAGCTCGTCGCCGTGCTCGCGGATCAGCATGCCGAGCAGGCCGTCACCCGGGCTCGCCCGCTGCCGCTCGACCACGCCCCGCAGGTAGACCAGCGACTCGGAGATCTTGTCGAACGCCGCGGTCGCGCCCGCCAGCAGGTCGAACCGCGCCGTCGAGAGCGCCTGGAACTCGTCGCGCTCGTCGTAGGGGATGCCGAGCAGCTCGCAGATCGTCAGCGACGGGATGGGGGTGGCGAAGTCGCGGACGAGGTCGACCTCCTCGCCCCGCGCGGCCATCTCGGCCATCGCGTCGAGGCGGCCGTCGACGATCTCGGTGATCCGCGGGCCCAGCCGGGACAGCCGCCGCCCGGTGAACTCCGGGGTGAGCAGGCGCCGTAGCCGGGTGTGCTCGGGCGGGTCGGTGAACCCGAGCCCGCCGGGGTCCTGCCCGGTGTCGATGCCGGCCCGCCCGACGAGATGGCCGAAGCTGGTGGACAGCCCGCGCGTGCGGCCGAGGACCTCCCGCGCCTCCTCGTGCCCGGTCACCAGCCACGCCTTGACCCCGAAGGGCAGCGGGAAGTCGCGCACCGGGTGGTCCTCGCGGGCCTCCCGCAGGGCCGGCACCGGGTCGAGGCCGTCGCGGCGCAGCGGCATGAGCGCGTAGTCGGGGATGAGGCTCATCGGGTCCAGGCCCCGCCGGCTGCGCCAGGCGAGGTACTGGCGCGCCACGAATCCGGTGACCCGGGTACGCACGGCGTCCGTGCGCCGCGCGAGGGCGTCACGCGCCGCGCTCGTCCTGCCGGTGCCCACGGTGACCACGTCCCCACTTTCCCGTATCGCCCGAGCAGCCTTCCGGACGGGGGCAGGGTAGGGCGTCGGCGTGTCGCCGAGGTGTGACGACGCTCGCGTCACCCGTCCCGTGGTTCGTCCGGACGGGTGGCCAGCGGCGCCGAGGTGGTCACGGAAGTGGCTCCTCGCAGGCCCATGCGGCGCAGCTCGACGTCGGCCAGGCGGAGCAGTACCGCGGGGTCGCCCCGGCGCCACGCCCCGGCGGCGTCACTCCCGGGCCCGGCGGCGCGCCGGACCCGCCCCGGTGCCCCGCGGACGAGGGCCCGCAGGGCGAGCAGATCGACGTCGAGGTCGCGCGCGGCCAGGGCGTGGCGGGCCTTCAGCACCCAGCGGACACGCAGCGCGAACCACGTCGTCAGGACCGGGAGGGCCGCGACCACCACCAGCAGCCACGCGAGCCCCGTCGCGACCGCCGCCACCGCCTCCACCTGCGGGCCCGGCGTCGGCGATCGCGGTCCCCGCGTCGGTGCCGGGGGAGAAGGCGCCGGAGAGCCGGTCGCCGACGAAGGGCACGCCGCCCGCGGCCTGCGCCGCCCCGTCGAACACCCCCCGCACGCGGTCGCCGGCGTCGGTGAGCCCGCGCCCCGGCGCCTGCAGGGCCAGCACCGTGTCGTGCAGGGCGACCGCGGCCGTGACGACCAGCACCACCCACACCACGACGGCGAGGTCGCCGAGGACCTGCAGCATCCGGCGGCGCGGGCGCTCGGCGTAGAGGAGCAGGCGCGGACCGGGCGGGGCGAGGGTGAGGCTCACGTCGGGGTGTGTGCCCGGCCACCCGCGGGGGCACACCGCCGCGGGGGTCCGCCCCCATCCCGACGAAGGAGGTCTCCCGCCGTGCCCGAGGTCCGCAGGGTCGCGATCCTGGACGACTACCAGCACGTGGCCCGGGAGAGCGCGCAGTGGCACCGCGTCTCCGACGGCCTCGGCGCCGAGGTCACGACGTTCCACCACCACCTGGGCGGTCCCGACGACGTCGTGGCCGCGCTCGAGCCGTTCGACGCGCTCGTCGTCATGCGCGAGCGCACCGCGTTCCCGGCCGAGGTGCTGGAGCGGCTGCCGAACCTGCGCCTGCTGGTGACGACGGGGCCCGCGAACGCCGCGATCGACGTCGCGGCCGCCCACCGGGCGGGGATCACGGTGTCCGGGACCGGTGGCGTGTTCGACAACGCCGCGACCGTCGAGATGACCTGGGCGCTGATCCTCGCGGTGGTGCGCCACGTCCCCGAGGAGGACCGACGCCTGCGCGAGGGCGGGTGGCAGCAGACCATCGGCGCCGACCTCAAGGGGCGCCGCCTCGGCGTCGTCGGGCTCGGAGGCATCGGGAAGCCGGTCGCGGCCGTCGGGCAGGCGTTCGGGATGGACGTCGCGGCCTGGAGTCGCCACCTCGACCCGGACGACGCCCGGTCGGTCGGCGTCACGCCCGTCTCGAAGGAGGAGCTGTTCGCCACCTCCGACGTCGTGACGATCCACATGAAGCTCTCGCGGGGCAGCCGCGGCCTGATCGGGCGCGAGGACCTCGCGCGGATGACGTCGCACGCGGTGCTGGTGAACACCTCGCGCGGGCCGATCGTGGACGAGCACGCGCTGCTCGAGGCCCTGCAGGCCGGGTCGATCGGCGGCGCCGGGCTGGACGTGTACGGGACCGAGCCGCTCCCGGCGGACTCGCCGTGGCGCTCCGCCCCGCGCACCGTCCTGACCCCGCACCTCGGGTACGTGACCTCGGAGACCTTCGCCGAGATGTACGCCGATGCGGTCGAGGACATCGAGGCGTTCGCGGCGGGCTCGCCGGTGCGGGAGCTGGCGGCTCCCTGACCCTTAACGGTCGGGTGACGGGTGGTTGCGTGGTCGCCGCCAAGTCAGCGACAAGTGCGGTGGGCGACCCTCCTGGTCGTCACGCACCGTCGCCCTCGCAGGAGCCCGCCATGACCGCCACCGCCGCCGCTGCCCCCACCCGTGACGCCGACCTGCTCGGCATCAGGATCGCCCACCGCATCATGCGCCGCGACGCCCGCCGCCTCGCCGGCCTGGCCGCCGCCTGGGCGGACGGCTCCGACCCGCTCGTCGGC
>JAICLN010000202.1 GCA_025925615.1 Actinomycetospora sp.
CACACCCGGCGTCCGCGGTGCCGGGCGGGGTCGAGCGCGTCGACTGCGGCCCGCGCGATGCCGAAGGGGTCGGCGATCCGGCCCAGCAGCGATCGGCGCGGGTGGGGGGCGTCGTCGTCAGGCCTCATGGGGGGCGGGACTCGTCCTCTCGAAGTGCGGACACGGCGATCGGGCGGTGGGGCGCCGCGACGACGAGCCGTCCCGGTGCGCGGGTGTCACGGCGTCGGGTGAACGACGCTCGGCATCGGCCCGCGACGATCGGAGATCTCAGTCTAGGCGGCGCCCTCCAGGCCCGATCGAGCGACAGTTTACGGAGCGACACCCGCCGTGCGGCCGGACGAGCCGGTGACCGTCGGGTGAACCTCGTCGTGGAGAACCCGTTCGGGCCGCTCGGTACGCCCGGTGAGGCGTGCGGCGGTCCGCACCGTCCACGCCACGGCGGGCTGCGAGAGGACGCGCAGTGCGCCCGCGCGCAGGGCCGCGACCGGTCGGTTGCCCGGCAGGAAGAAGTGCCGCGCGCGCCGGGCCGCGGTCCGCGCCACGTCCGTCCCCGGCCGCCGCTCGGCCTCCCAGGCCCGCAGGGCGGCGGGCACGTCCGGCACGGTGCCGCCGACCACGGGGAGGTGGCGTCCGAGGCTCTCGCCGCCGGTCAGCGCGAGGGCCGACCCGTGCCCCGAGTACAGCGTCGGGCACCAGGCCGCGTCGCCCAGCAGCACCACGCGCCCGCGGCTCCAGCGCTCGAGGTGGATCTGGCCGACGGTGTCGGCGTGCGTGGTGCCCGCGGCGGCGACGAGGGCGAGGATCTCGGGCATCAGCCCGCCGAAGTCGCCGTAGACCGCGCCCAGGGCCGCCACGGGGTCCGCGGCCGGGGTCGTCCCCCGCGCCTGCGGGAGGTCGGCGCGGTAGGTGAAGAAGACCACCGGGTCGTGCCCGGCCATCGCCATGAGGTGCGCGCTGCGGCCCGGCTCCACGAGGACCACGTAGTCGCCCTCGGTCAGCTGCCCGGGCAGCCCCGGGAGGAGCGCCGAGACGACGACGTGGTCGAAGTCGTGCCGGAAGTCCTCCTCGGGGCCGAAGACGAGGTCGCGCACCGTCGAGCGGACGCCGTCGGCGCCCACGACGAGGTCCCACTGCTCGGGGTGCTCCGCCCCGTCGTGCGCGAGGGTCACCGTCCCGTGTGCGGGTGAGACGGTCCGGGGCTGCGTGGCGAACCGGACCTCGACCTCGTCGGGCAGGCCGTCCCACAGAGCCGCCTCGAGGTCCCCCCGGACGAGGGCGAGGCTCACGCCGTCCTCGACGATCGCCGCCTCGACGCGGGAGACGGTGCGCCCGCGGCCGTCCACGCCGGTGATGAACCCGTCCGCGGGCAGCCGGCTGCACAGCGCCTCCTCGACGCCGAGCCGGGTCGCGGCCTCGACGCCCTCCGGCGCCAGCCGCACGAAGTACCCGCCGGTGCGGCGGGCCCCGGCGCGCTCGCAGACCGTGACCCGCCAGCCCGCCCGGTGCAGGGAGGTCGCCGCGGCCAGGCCGGCGATGCCGGCGCCGACGACGAGGGCCCGCGGCGCCCCCGGAGGTGCGTCCTCGAAGATCGCCCGCCCGGTTCGTGCCGGTTCGTCCGGTGTGGTCACGAGATCGAGAGTAGGCGCGACGGGCTGGTGGCCGCCGTGGCGTGGGCCTCCCCCGCCCGCCTGCGGGCCGGTCCCGGACACGACGAGGCCCCCGGGTGCCGTAGCACGGCGGCCGTCGGGAAGGCGGAACTCAGATGGAGCTGGGCTCCCACCGCGCGAACGCGCGACAGTCGCACTGTGCGCAGTCCTGGGCGACGGTGTAGTGCTCGTGGGCCTCACGCGGGTGCTTGCAGGTGCAGAGGTCGACGAGCGGGATGCGGGCCAGGGCCGGCGGCATGGGTCGGCGCGGCATGACCGGGCGGTGGGTGCGGGAAGGGTCGATGAGCTTCATGGCGAGGTGACGTCCGTGGGGGTCGCAGGGGTGGTCGACGAATGTGCGCCGGCCGGGGCGGACCCGGTGGCGCGGCGGAGCCCGGACGTGCGGTGGGCACGGTCGGGCGACCCGGACAGAGTGGTGGGCTCGGTACGGGGCAACACTTCCTCGGCCGACCCGCTCGCCACCCTGGCGAGGTCGCGCCGGGTGCGTTCGAGGTCGGCCCGGGCGAGATCGCGCTCCCGCGTGACCTCGTCCACCCGGTCCTCGAGAGAGACGACCTTCCAGGCCGCGGTGAGGGTGAATCCCTCGTCGAAGAGCGCCCGCACCCTGGCGGCGAGGGCCAGCTGTCGGCGCGTCCAGCGCCGGTGTCCGCCCGCCGATCTCGTCGGGCGAACCATCTGACCCGCGTCCAGGCTGCGGAGGAACGCCGGTTGTACCCCGATGACAGCCGCCGCCTGACCGGTGGTCAGGGCGGGGATGTCCTCGTCGTCGAGGCCCTCGGCACCCACAGCTTCGTCGCGTCCTTGCGGTCGTCCCCCGGAAGGCCCGGGAGTGCTCGTTCTCGTGCAGGCCGCGCGCGACCCAGCGCCGGGCGGCCCGTGCAGAAGTTCTACTCGCGACTGCAAGTTCTGTCAACGATTCAGAAGCGAGTGCACCCCGTCCGGGCAGGGGCGATCCGTCTCACATCTTCGAGCGAACCGAGGTGTGGCGCTGGGCCGAACAGGGGAACTACGTGCAACGATGCGGGAGCCGAGGGCGGGAGGGGGCCCGGCATGACCACGGTAGGCATCCCGGCGCTGCCCGCGCGGCTCGCCGAGCGCTACGAGACGGGGCCGGTCATCGGCCGCGGGGTCGGTTCCTCGGTGATCCGCGCCCACGACACGCTCCTCGGGCGCGATGCGGCGGTGAAGACGTTCCGGGTCGAGACGGACCCCCGCGCCCGGCGCGAGCTGACCCTGCTCGCGATGATGGACCACCCCGGGCTCGTCCCGGTCTACGACGTCGAGGAGCACGCCGGGCGCGCCTTCGTCGTCATGGCCCTGCTCGACGGCGGGTCCCTGGCGGACCGGCTCGGCGAGCACGGACCCGCGTCGGGCGGGCTCCCCCTCTCCGAGGCGCTGCGCGCGGCCGGCACCGTCGCGGGCGCACTGAGCCACATCCACCGCGCCGGGGTGCTCCACCGCGGGGTCACGCCGGGGAACGTGCTCTACGACGGCGACGGCCGCGCGCACCTCGCCGACTTCGGCGTCGCCCTCGTCGCGGACGCCCCCCGCATCACCGACACCGGGCTCACGGTCGGCGCGGCGCCCTACCTCGCGCCGGAGCAGGTCCGCGGTGAGCCCGCCGGGGCCCGCTCGGACGTCTACGCCCTGGGCCTGGTGCTGATCGAGGCCCTCACCGGGCGCCGGGCCTTCGCCGGCGACCCGCTGTCGTCGGCGCAGGCCCGTCTCGAGCGCGAGCCGACGGTGCCCGCCGGGCTCCCGCGCGACGTCGCCGACCTGATCACGGCGATGACCCGCGGCGACCCGGCGCTCCGCCCCGAGGCCGTCGACGCCGCGGTCGTCCTGCGCCGGGCGCTCGTGCAGGCCGAACCGCACGCGGTGCCGCCGGTGCTCACCGGCCCCTGCGTGACGGTCTCCGGGCCGGCGGCGCGCACCGGGGGTCCGGTCGGGCTGTGGCGCTCCGCCCGCGACCGTCTCTCCGCGACCGGCCGCCGCGGCTCCCCGCGTGCCACCGGGACCCGAGGCATCCTCGTGCTGGCGGGCCTGGCCGCGAGCGCGGTGCTCGCCGGGACGGTCGCCATCGCCGGCTCCGGGCCCGTCGCGGAGATCTCCGCCGCCGACGCCGCCCGTCCTTCCGTCATCGTCCCGGGCGGCGCCACCCTAGGCGCGCCCGACCCGGACGCCGCGGCGATGCCGCCGCTCGTCGTGCCGCCGATGCCGGGCGAGACCGAGACCGAGACCGCCGCCCCGACCTCGCACCGCGACGACGAGGTCGCTGCCCGCGCCACCACCCGGGCACCCGGCCCGTCGGCCTCCCCGGTGCGCGAGGCAGCCGCCCCGGTGCGGACGAGCAGCGCCCCGCGGCCGTCGGTGACGCACACCTCCCGTCCGGAGCCGAGCCGCACGACGACCGAGGACACCGACGAGGAGTCGTCGGGGTCCGGCCCCACGACCCGGCCGGACCCGGTCGGTGGCGTGCTGCACGGCGTCGGTGGCCTCGTGAACGGTGTCCTCGGCGGCGGTCGCTAGGGGTTCGGCCCCGGCTTCGGATCAGGGCCCGACGGGCAGGGGCTGGCCGGGGGTCGCCCGGCACGGGGCGCCCCACATCCCGCGCTTCGCGGCCGCGGCCTCCGCCTGCTCCCGGGCGAACACCGGGGCGTACCAGAGATTGCGGGACGTGTCCGTGCTGACCATTCCCTCGAGCAGCGCGGCGTCGGTGTAGCTGAGCTGGCTGGAGAGCACCACGTAGGCCAGCCGCCGGCCCTGGTCGTCGGTCTCGGGCACCGTCGGGTCCGGCACCAGGGTCACGGTCTGCCCCGAGAGCTTCTCGTCGGCGAACCGGAGGGCGGCGTTCGCGCCGCACTGCGACGTCGTGCGCTGCTCGCCGGCGGACTGCGGGGCGGTGATCCCGAGAATCGAGACCGTTTGCTCCACACCGTCCACGCGCACCATGACCTCGTCACCGGACTCGACGCGGACGACGTCGGCGAGCAGCGTGGGGTGCGACGCCGACGGGGCCGCCGACGCGGGGCTGGTGCTCGCCGCCGGCGCGGCGGCGAGGGGCGACTCGGGCGAGCCCGGCGCGGTCAGCCGCCCGATGAGCAGACCACCGGCCAGCAGCGCGACCCCGAGCAGCACGGCCAGCACCAGCGGGAGCGACGAGCGCCAGGCGCTCACCGGCACGGCGTGGTGGGTGCCGGTGGGCGGGCCGGTCGGGCGCGCACCCGTGGGCGGGGCGTCGGCCCGTCCACCGCCGTGGGTGCCCATCTTCCGACCTCCGCATCGTCCGTCCCGGGACGGTCTAGTCCCCCACGTCCGTGTGAGCCAACCCGATGGTTCGACGCCACGGGGGTGAGCGGGGGTGGTGAACGGGTGGGTGGGGCACTCCGCACCGTGAAGAAGCTGATCAACGAGCCGGCCGACGTCGTGCGTGAGGCCGTCGAGGCACGGATGCGCGCGCTGCTCGAGGGGGTGTGCGCGGCGGTCCGCGACGCCGAGCCCCACTCACTCACCGACCTCGACGGACCTGGGCGGGGCGAAGCCGGGCGACCGCACGATGCTCGACGCCCTCGTGCCCGCCAACGCGCTGGCCGACGGCGGGTCGTTGTCCGACGCGCTGGCCGGAGCCCGGTCGGGGGCCGAGGCGACCGAGACGATGGCCCCGCGCCGGGGCCGGTCGAGCTACCTCGGCGACCGGGTGCACGGTCACCGGGACGCCGGGACGCCGGGGCGGAGGGCGTTGTGGTGTGGCTGGAGGCCCTGTCAGCGTTGATCACGCCGCTCACAGACCACCGACCAGGCTCCTGACGTCGAGGCGGCGCAGCACCCGGTCGGCGACCTCCGGGTCGGTGCCGGGCTCGGAGCGGGCCGCCACCACCTCGCGCCGCGCCGCTGCGAGCGCCACCGCCTGCAGCCGGGTCCACTGCTCACGCCGGTGATTCAGGCGGGCGAGCCGCTGGCGGTAGTCCTCGGCCCGCTCGCCGTCGGGGTCGTCCGGGCGCGGGGCGTCGTCGCCGGCCAGCGCCGCCCCGACGCGGGCGAACCGGGTCCGCAGCTCGTCGAGCACCTGCTCGCCCTGCTCGTCGTCGACGCCGAGGGCCTCCCGGTCGAGCCCGGCGAGCTCGTCGAGCGCGGCGCGCCGGGCCCGCCCGGCCAGGGCCCGCTCGGCCTCCCCCGCCGTGTCCTCGTCCTCACCGAGCCCGAACGCCCGGACCAGCACCGGCAGCGTCAGACCTGGGCCGACCAGCGTCACCACGAGCACCGAACAGGCGACGATCACCAGCTCGGCGCGGTCGGGAAAGGGGGCACCCGAGCCCAGCGTCGTCGGGAGGGCGAGCGCCAGCGCGAGCGTGGCGAGCCCCCGCATCCCGGCCCAGGCCAGGACCAGCGCCTCGCCGACCGTCGAGGGCACCGCCCGCTCGGCCGGGGTCGGGCGGCCGCCGCGGATGGTGACCAGCGCGACCAGCATCCAGGCCAGTCGGACCGCGATGACGACGCCGCACACGACGGCCGCGTGGGTGAGGATCGTGCCCAGCGAGCGGTCGGCCTGCTCGATGACCGCGCGCAGCTCCAGCCCGATCAGCGCGAATGCCACCCCCGTCACCAGCATCTCGACGACGTTCCAGAACGCCGAGCCGGTCAGGCGTGCCTCGGAGGCGTCGGCGTCCGAGTGCTGACGCAGCTGGAGGGCCGCGACGACGACCGCGATCACCCCGGACGCGCCGAGGGCGTCCGCGGCGAGGTAGACGGCGAAGGGCAGCACGAGGGTCAGGCCGTTGCTGGCGACGACGTCGGTGAGCCGGTCGAGGATCCGGCGGGCGAGCCAGGCCGCGGCGAGCCCGAGCGCGACGGCGACCACGGCGCCGTAGAGGAAGCCCAGCGCGAGCCCGGCCGGCCCGAGCTCGTTGCCCGCGACCGCGGCGGCGACCGCGGTCTGGAAGACCACCAGCGCCGTCGCGTCGTTGAAGAGGCCCTCGCTCTGCAGCGTCGCCATCAGCCGGCGCGGCACCCGCAGCGGACCGGCCACCGCCTCCACCGCGACCGGGTCGGGCGGCGCGACCGCCGCCCCGAGTGCGAGGGCCGCGGCCAGCCCGACCCCGGTGAGCGCGACGAGCGTGCCCGCGACGGCGGCGACGGTCGCGACCACGAGGCCGATCGCGAGGAACGCGATCGTGCGCCAGCGCAGCCGGAAGAGCGCCCAGGAGGTGCGCTGCGCGGCGGCGTAGAGCAGCGGCGGCAGGAACAGCGGAAGGATCAGCTCGGGCTCGATGTCCGGCGCCTCGATGCCCGGCACGAACGCCGCCGCGGCCCCGAGGAGCAGGAGCAGCACCGGCCAGGGCAGGCGGAGCCGGTCACCGGCGCCCGCGAGCAGCACCGCCGCCAGCATGGCGCCCACGACGACGAGGAGCACGGCCACGCGCGACACCGTGCCAGAACGGGGTCGGCGCCGTCGGGAGGTCGGGGCACGGCATGCTGCACCCGTGCCGAACTTCGGGGACTGGGTGAACCGCGCGGTGCAGGTCGGGCTCGACCTGCTGACCTCGTCGAACGAGAACGACGGCGGCCGCAGGCAGCCCGCGGGCCCGCCGCCGCCCCTGCAGGGTCAGGACGGGCGAGGCGTGCGGACGGTGCCGTCGTCCGAGCGCGCGCGGGAGATCGACTACGCCCCCGACATGGACGGCGCCGCCGACCCCGGCGAGATCGTGTGGACCTGGGTGCCGTTCGAGGAGGACGCCTCGCAGGGCAAGGACCGGCCGGTGCTCGTCGTCGCCCGGGCGGCCGAGGCCGGGGAGCTCCTCGGGCTGATGCTCTCCTCGCAGGGGCACCGGGCGGACGACGCGAACTGGCTCCCGGTCGGGTCCGGGCCCTGGGACCGCGAGGGGCGCGACTCCTACGTGCGGCTCGACCGCGTGCTGGAGGTCCCGGAGCACGGCATCCGTCGCGAGGGCGCGGTCATGCCGAAGGACCGGTTCGACACCGTGGCGGGCGAGCTGCGCGGGTCGTACGGCTGGAGGTAGGTGCGCTGCGCGCTTGTGAGCACTTTCCGGGGCTATAGCC
>JAICLN010000263.1 GCA_025925615.1 Actinomycetospora sp.
GACCCGGTGCTCAAGGGCTTCCTCGCGACGAAGTACGTCACGGTCACCTCCGCGGGCCACGCGAGCGTGCCCGCCCTCATCGTCGGGCAGCCGGTGCGCACGGCGGGACGGAACCTGCAGCTCTACCTGATCTTCCCGCTGTCGGCCGAGCAGCGGACCCTCGCGCTGATCCAGTCGACCCTCGCCCTGGCCGGGCTGGCCCTGCTGGGCCTGCTTGCGGGCATCTCCAGCATCGTCACCCGCCAGGTGGTCCGGCCGGTGCGGCAGGCCGCCGACGTCGCCGAGCGCTTCGCCGACGGTCACCTCGACGAGCGCATGCCGGTCTACGGCGACGACGAGGTCGCCCGCCTCGCGGAGTCCTACAACGAGATGGCCGCGAGCATCCAGCAGCAGATCCACCAGCTCGAGGAGTTCGGGACGCTGCAGCGCCGCTTTACCTCCGACGTCAGCCACGAGCTGCGGACGCCGCTGACGACGGTGCGGATGGCGGCCGAGGTGCTCCACGACCAGGCCGAGGATCTCGACGCCGTCGCGCAGCGCTCGGCCCAGCTGCTCGTCGACGAGCTGGACCGCTTCGAGTCGCTCCTCGGGGACCTGCTGGAGATCAGCCGGCTGGACGCCGGGGTGGCCGAGCTCGCGATCGAGCGGGTCGACCTGCGCGACATCGTGCGCCGCTCCGCCGAGACCGTCCGGCACCTCGTCGACGAGTCCGCCACCCCGCTCCTGCTCGACCTCACCGAGCCCGCCGAGGCCGAGGTCGACCCGCGCCGCGTCGAACGGATCCTGCGCAACCTGCTGGCCAACGCCGTCGACCACGGCGAGAGCCGGCCGATCGAGGTCCGGGTCGCCGCCGACGACCACGCCGTCGCGATCGTCGTCCGGGACCACGGGATCGGGCTCAAGCCGGGCGAGGCGGGACTGGTGTTCAACCGCTTCTGGCGGGCGGACCCCTCGCGCCAGCGCCGCAGCGGCGGCACCGGCCTCGGGCTGGCGATCAGCCTCGAGGACGCCCGGCTGCAGGGCGGTTGGCTGCAGGCGTGGGGCGAGACCGACCACGGCTCGGTCTTCCGGCTGACGCTCCCGCGCACCGCGGGCGACCTGCTGCGCACCAGCCCGCTGCCGCTCATCCCGGTCGCGGGTGCGCCGGCCGACGCCGAACCGGGCGTCCACGAGGCCGCCACCACCACCGGGACGGCGCTGCCTCCGCCGACCGGCGAGATCCCCCTGACGCGGACCGGCGACGAGGACGAGCCCGACGCCGAGGACGCCGAGCCGGCGGGGGATGACCGGCCGGGCGCGGTGTCGGGTCGCGGGGAGCCGTGGTGAGGGCCCGCGCCCTGCTGGCGGCGGTGGTCGGCCTGGTCGCCCTCCTGCTGGCCGGGTGCGCGACGGTGCCGGGGTCGTCCGACGTGACGGTGCTGCGGCGGGTCGGGGACCCGGCCGAGCCGAGCGCGCCGCCCGGGCCGGCACGGGGCGCGCAGCCGCCGGAGATCGTCCGCGGCTGGATCCTGGCCTCCGGGGCCACGGCCGAGCGCCACAGCGCGGCGCGCGCGTTCCTCTCGCCGCCCGCCGCCGGATCGTGGGACGACGGGTCCTCGCCGACCGTGATCTCCGACCGCTTCGACACCGTCTTCTCCCCGGGCAGCGGCGGGCAGTCCGGGACGGCGTCGGTGCACATCCGCGCCGACAAGCTGGGCACCCTGCGGCCCGACGGCGCGTTCGTCGCCGACCCGGGCACCGTCGACGTCTCGGTCGGGCTGACCGAGAACAACGGGGTCTGGCGCATCTCCGCGCTGCCGCCGGGCACCATCGTGCGACGCACCGACCTGAAGGCGAACACCCGGCCGGTCCGCATCTGGTTCCTCGCGGCGGTCGGCGGCGCGCCGGTGGGGGAGACCCGCTACCTGGCGACCAGCCCCGTCCGCTCGGTGCCCGCCCGGGTGCTCGACGAGCTCTTCTCGGGGCCGTCCGACGACCTGCGGGGCGCGGCGCTGTCCGCGCTGCCGACCGGCGTGCTCCTGCGCTCGGCCGTCGGCACGGCCGCCGACGGGGTCACGACGGTGGACCTCACGCGCGTCGGGCCCGTGGGGGCCCTCGACCAGGCCCGGCGCGCGGAGATCGCCCAGCAGGTGGTGCTCACCCTCGCGGGCGTGGGCGTCGACCGCGTGCAGATCACCGTCGACGGTGCGCCGCTGCTCGACGGCCGCGCCCAGCTCGGCGTCGCCGACGTCCTCGCCGGCCTGCCGCCCGCCGTCCGGGACCGCCAGGACCTGCCCAGCGACCGGACCGCGACCGACGCGGCGGCGATGTCCCCGGCCGTCGTCGTGACCGGGGGGCGGGTGCGCCCCGTGCCGCTGGACGCGGCCACCGGCACCGACCCGGGGCGGCCGGCGGCCCCCGACCTCGTCACCGGCGTCGACGACGCCCGCAGCGCGAGCATGTCGCCCGACGGGCGCGATGTGGCCGTGGTCGGGACCGAGGGGCCGACGATGCGCCTGTCCGTCGGCCGGGTGGGCGCGGCCGCCGCGCCGACCGCGATCACCGGCACGTCGGTGGGCCGGCCGTCCTGGACCCCGGACGGATCCGAGGTCTGGACCGTCGTCGACGGCCGGCCGGTGCGGGCGGTGCGCGGCGGGACGTCGGCGGACGCAGCGGTCGTCGCGCCGGTCGGGCTGGACACGACGCCGCTCATGGGCCTCGCGCCGGTCACGGCCCTGCGGATGTCCCCGGACGGGACGACGCTCGCCCTCGTCACCGGGGGAAGGGTCGTCCTGGCGACGGTGGTGCGCGACGCGGGCGGCGGCGCGCGGCTCGGGGCCGTGCGCGTGCTACGTCCCGGCCCGGCGGGGGAGGCGCTGGACGGGGTGCTGGACGTGACCTGGTCCCAGACCGGTCGGCTCGTCGCGGTGGGGTCCGCGGCCGGCCACCCGGTGCAGCTCGCCTCCGCGGACGGGCTCGACCTCGACGACGGGCCCACCACCAACCTGACACCTCCGGTGACGTCGGTGGCGGCGGCCCCCGACCGCCCGACGCTCGTCGTCGACCAGGGCGGGCTGTGGTCCCTGCCCGCCGACGGGTCGGACGGCGGGGAGGTCTGGCGCTCGGTCCCGGGCGGCTCGAACTCCTCGGTCCCCGCCTACCCCGGATAGCCCCTACCCCGGATGGCGCAGCGGACCATCCCCACCGGCACCGCGGCCCCGAGTTGTCCACAGGCGGGACGACGAGGCTGGGCGGGCGAGGCCCGCGGGAGCCAGCCTCGACGGCGTGCTCCCACGACTTCTCCAGGCGCTCGTCGACCTCGTGCTCCCCGCGCCGTGCGGCGGCTGCGGGGCGACGGTGCCGCCCGCCACCGGGCTGTGCGACACCTGCCGGGGCACGCTGCGGCGGCCGCTGGCCGCGCCGGACCGGCCGGACCTGCCGCCCGCGATGGCGCTGGCGCCGTACACCGGGGTCGCCCGGCACGCCGTCATCGCCTACAAGGAGCGGGGCCGGCGGGACCTGGCGGTGCCGCTGGCCGCCGCGCTCGGTGCTGCGCTCGACCGGCTCGTCGACGGCGCCGCCCTGCTGGTGCCCGCGCCGTCGCGGGCCGCGGCCGCCCGGGCCCGCGGCGGTGACCACATGCTGCGCATCGCCCACCGGCTCGCCCGGGACGGGCACGGGCAGGTGGTGCGCGCGCTCGCCCTCTCCCGCCGGGCCCGGGACTCGGTGGGCCTCGACGCCCCGGCCCGCGCCGCGAACCTCGCGGCCCACCTGCGGGTCCGTCCGGGCTCGCTCGCCGGTCTGCCGGCGGCGCACGGACCGGTCGTGCTCCTCGACGACGTGCTGACCACCGGGGCGACCGCGGCCGCCTCGGCCGCCGCCCTGGCCGCGGCGGGCCTGCCCGTCGACCTGGTCCTGGTCCTCACCGCGGTGGGGGCCCGACGGCCGCGGGTGCCCGGAGGGGCGCCACCACGCGCGGCATCCGGGGTTGTCCCGGCGGACCACGCACTCACCCGCGCGGCGGGCGCCCCACGCGTCCCACCGCGTACCCCCCGCGTTGGTCCGGACGTGGGATTCCCTCGACCCGGCAGCCGCCCGCTCGACACCTTCCGGACATCCGCGCGAGTCAGTACCGTGGCGCACCTCACCGGTCTGGCTGACCGAGAGGAGGCGCGAACGCCGTACCGCGACGTCACAGGTCTCCGGGAGGCGCGTCCGCCCCCTCCCACGACCGGTCTTCTCCACCGAGGACATGGCCCGACGTGAACGGGCCGCTCGTGACGTCGCTCCTACTTCCCTCGGGAGTTGATGTGGAGATCGTCATCTGCGGCCGCAACGTCGAGGTCCCGGAGCACTTCCGCGACCACACGACGGAGAAGCTGGCCCGACTCGGGCGCTACGACCACAAGATCATGAGGCTGTCCGTAGAGCTCTCGCACGCGAACAACCCGCGCCAGTCCAAGACCTGCCAGGGCATCGAGATCACCGGGCGGGGACGAGGGCCGGTCGTGCGGGCCGTCGCCTGCGCCGGCGACTTCTACTCCGCACTGGACATGGCTGTGGGACGCATCGAGGAACGCCTGCGGCGCGCGCACGACCGCCGACTGCACAAGGCGGGTCGCCGCCGCGTCGCGGTCGGAGCGGGAGGCCCCGGTGAGGATCTGCCCTCGTCCGGCGCGGACCTCGACGAGGCCCTGCCCGCACCGCTGCGGGAGGACTCCACCGACGACCTGGGAGGGCAGTTCCTGCCACCGGACGCGGTGCCCGCGGCCCGGGAGGCGCTCGACGACCGGTTCGGCCGTGAGGTCGAGGGCGACGGGCCGGGCCGCATCGTCCGGGTCAAGGAGCACGAGGGCGTGCCGATGACCGTGGACGACGCGCTCTCGCACATGGAGCTCGTCGGTCACGACTTCTTCCTCTTCTCCGACAAGTCCTCGGGACGCCCGAGCGTGGTCTACCGGCGTCACGGCTACGACTACGGCGTGATCTCGCTGGTCTGACGCGGCTCCGTCGCGGGACGGGGGGTTCGGTCGCACGGCGGCCGGACCCCCCGCCGCTCGCCCCGGTACGCCGCCCCGGGCCGTCGTCGTACCGGGCGCGCTTACGATGGGGAGTGCGCACGCGGGCACCGACCGTGTGCCGTGGAGCCGATGAGAGCCAGCGACGAGGACGAGCGAGGTCACCCATCGTGGTGCTGAACCGACTGCTGCGAGCGGGCGAGGCGAGGACGGTCCGGCGTCTCGGCGCGATCGCGGACTACGTCGACACCTTCTCCGACGAGGTCGAGGCTCTCTCCGACGCCGAGCTCCGCGGGAAGACCCAGGAGTTCCGAGACCGCTACGCGGACGGCGAGTCGCTCGACGACATCCTCGGGGAGGCGTTCGCCGTCGTGCGGGAGGGCGCGTCCCGCACCCTCGGCCAGCGCCACTACCGGGTCCAGCTCATGGGCGGCGCCGCGCTGCACCTGGGCAACGTCGCCGAGATGCGCACCGGCGAGGGCAAGACCCTCGTCTCGACGCTCCCGGCCTACCTCAACGCCATCGCCGGCGAGGGCGTGCACGTCGTCACGACCAACGACTACCTCGCCCGCCGCGACTCGGAATGGATGGGACGCGTCCACCGCTTCCTCGGCCTCACCGTCGGCGCGATCTACTCCGAGATGCCCCCGGACGAGCGCCGCGCCGCCTACGCCGCCGACATCACCTACGGCACCAACAACGAGTTCGGCTTCGACTACCTGCGCGACAACATGGCCTGGTCGAAGGCCGAGTGCGTCCAGCGCGGGCACGTCTACGCGATCGTCGACGAGGTCGACTCGATCCTCATCGACGAGGCCCGCACCCCGCTGATCATCTCGGGCCCCGCCGAGCAGAGCGCGCGCTGGTACTCCGAGTTCGCGCGGCTCGCCCCGAAGATGACCAAGGACGTCCACTACGAGGTCGACGAGCGCAAGAAGACCGTCGGCGTCACCGAGGACGGCGTCGGGTTCATCGAGGACCAGCTCGGCATCGAGAACCTGTACGAGGCCGCGAACACCCCGCTGGTCGGCTA
>JAICLN010000214.1 GCA_025925615.1 Actinomycetospora sp.
GGCACTGGGCCGATCCCGATTCGCTCGCGCTGCTCGCGTTCCTGCACCGGCGGGTCGGGGAGCTGCCCGTCGCCATCGTCGGAGCGCTGCGGCCGCTGCGGAGCCGACCTCGACGGCCCGACCCGGACGCGGCCGCGGCCGGGGTGCTCTGGTGGGACGCCCCGTCGTTGCGGTGAGGAGCAGGACGCGTGTGCCGGAGAACCGGGTCCGCGGGACCCGGTTCTCCGGCGCTGTTCGTGCCCGTGATCAGCCCTCGAGGGGCACACCAAGCATCCCGGGCACAACCGGGACCTGCCCCACGTACCCCTGATCACCCGACGACGACAGCGCCGACCCGTGGCCCAAGCGCAGCCGCCGTCGAGGGGCACACCAGGCATCCCGAGCGCGCCCGGAACCTGCCCCACGTACCCCTGATCACCTGAGCGATGGCGGGGCTAGCGATTCGCGGCGGCCCGGTGGCGCGGTCCGGCGGGGACGTGGTGCAGCAGTCCCGACAGCATCGCGCCGAACCCGAGGCGCCCGTCCTCCACATCGCCGCCGGCGTCCCTGCCGGCCGTGTGAGCCGCCGACCGTGGACGTGAGGTGCTGCGGGCGCCCAGACTCGACGGCGTGCCCGGGCAGACCGTGATTCCGCGGATGGTGGTGACCGACGTCGCGGGGGCGGTCGCGTTCCTGCGCGACGTGTTCGGCGCGACCGGCGAGGTGCAGGTCGGGCGACCGGCCGAGGTCGAGCTGCGTGGCTCCACGGTCATGGTCAGCGCCATGGGTGAACGGGAGCTGTTCCCGGCCTTCCTGTACGTCTACGTCGACGATGCCGACGTCGTCTTCGAGCGCGCGATGGCGGCGGGGGCCCGCAGCATCGAGGACCCCGTCGACACGTTCTACGGCGATCGCCGGGCCATGGTCGAGGACCCGTTCGGCAACGTCTTCCAGATCGCGCACCGGATCGGGGCGGAGGCCTGACGACCCCGTGCTCGTCGTACACCCGCAACGGGTGAGGCCTGGCCCCGTCGGCCCCGCGGCGGGGACGCCCCCGCCCTCCCGGCCTGCGGATCCGCTAGTGCGCGCCGTCGCCGTCGCCGTCGTCCAGGCCGGATGGTGGCCGGGCGCGCGCCGACCAGCTCCTGGCGTCCCACGTCCTGAGCCAGGCATCGGCGGCCACGATCGGGAGGAAGCCGGTCCAGAACTGGTTCATCTGGTCCCAGAGCTCCTGCTTGGGGCTCAGGGACTCCAGCAACGTGGCGCGACCCGCGAGGCTGACGACCAGTTCGTGTGCCGCCCACTGCGGGTCGACCGTGGGCACGAGCAGGTGTTGGTCGGCGGCGAGCGTGAACAACCGACCCAGCTCGGACTCCCAGCCGTTGCTGATCTCGGCGAGGGTGGGCCGGTCCAGCACCTGATCTCGCAGGACGCGGGCGGCACCGCGCACGATGGGGTCGTCCAGGCGGACCACCACGTTGTCGGTCACGGCGATGAGTGCGTGGAGCGGGTCGGGTGTGTCGCGTTCGGCGCCGGGGATGACGCGATCCCAGGAGACGGTCATCGCCTCGACCAGCGCGGCGGCGACCGCGTGCTTGGACGGGAAGTGGAAGTACAGCGCGCCCTTGCTGCCCGGTCCGTGGCTGAGCAGGTCGTTCAGGCTGGTGCCGTGGTAGCCCCGCGCGGCGAATTGCTCGCCTGCCGCCACGAGCAGGGCGTGGCGGGTGGCCGCGGCGCGCTGTTGCTGGTGGCGGCCGGTGCGCCCGCGACCGGGCACGCCCTCTGCCGGAGCCGGGGGCGGAGCGTCGTCGTGCAGTCGGGTCATCATCAGGGGTTTGCCTTGTACGAACCGGTCGGTATGTTCAACCGTAGCGGGTGTCCGACCGGGGGGCCAGGCCGGAGGTGGTGGGGGGTTCTCCGGGCTGGTTGGTCGGGTAGGGCGTGTCGGTGCCGTTCGCCGGCCGACCGTCCACGTGGCGCCGTCGGCGTCGAGCCGATGGCGCCACGTCCCGCGACGAGGCTCGTCTCCTCTCCGAGGTCAGTGTCCGCGTCGGTCCAGGATCCGGTCGACCCGGGCCGATTCGAGGGCCGGAACGCGTCCGACCCCATGGATAATTCGCGACGTGGCGGCGAGCGCGGGCCCGGTGGGTGCCCCTGACCAGCCGAGTGCCCGTGTCGCGCTGGCGCCCCTGCTCGCGGTCTGTTCCGGCTACTTCATGGTCATCCTCGACGTGACCATCGTGAACGTGGCGGCGCCCGCGATCGGGCGCGAACTGACGGCGTCCCTGACGAGTCTGCAGTGGATCGTGGACGGCTACTCGGTGGCGTTCGCCGGCTTCCTCCTGCTCGGGGGAGCGCTGGGCGATCGCTGGGGCCACCGCCGCGTGTTCTCCCTCGGGGTCGCCCTGTTCACCGCGGCATCTCTCGGCTGCGTCGTCGCGGGGGACGCCGTCACGCTCACGGTGTTCCGCCTCGTCGAGGGCTGCGGAGCGGCCCTGCTGGTGCCCAGCTCGCTGGCGTTGCTGCAACAGGTCTATCCCACGCCGGAGGCCCGGGCGCGCGCCTTCGGCCTGTGGGGCGCGATCGCGGGCGTGGCGGCCACCGCGGGCCCGCTCGTGGGCGGGATCCTGACCTCCACGGTCGGCTGGCGATGGGTCTTCGTCATCAACCTTCCGGTGGGAGTGCTGTGCCTCGCGGCCACCACGGCCACGGTCGGACGGTCGCCGCGCGACCCCGAGCGCGTCATCGATCTGCTCGGGCAGGCGGCCGTCGTGGTCACCGTCGCCGCCCTCGTCGCCGCGCTCAACGAGGTGGGGCGCCAGGGCATCCGGGGACCGGCGGTGATCGCCGGTGTCCTCGTCGCGGGCGCGGCCGCCGGCGTGCTCGTCCTGCGCGAGCGCTACGGCTCCCACCCGCCGTTGCCCCGATCGTTGCTGGGATCCCGACCGCTGGTGGGCGGAACCGCCATCGGTCTCCTGTTCAACTTCGGCTTCTACGGCATGATCTTCGCCGCCAGCGTCTACTTCCAGCAGCACGAGGGCCTCAGCGCCGCGCTGGCCGGGCTCGCCCTGCTGCCCGCCGTCGCCGTGACCATGGTGGCCTCCGTGCTGTCGGGCCGGTTGTCCGCCCGCTTCCCCCACCGGCGCCTCATGCTCGTCGGCCTCCTGACGGCATGCCTCGGCCTGACGGTGTGGGCGGTGGTGGGCGAAGCCGCGAGCTACGCGGTCCTCGTCATCGCCATGGTGGCCTGCGGTTTCGGCACGTCGTTCACCCTGACCGGGGCGACCTCGACGGTCATGGGGGCCGCACCGGCCGACTACGGCGGCACGGCATCGGCGACGCTCAACACGGCCCGGCAGACCGGGTCGGCCGCGGGGGTCGCGATCGCCGGGTCGCTCGTCGCGACGGTCGGGCTGCCCGCCGGCGTCCCCACCTTCATGGCCATCGGCGCCGCCGGCTACCTCCTCGCCGCGGTCCTCACCCTGGTCTGCGTCCCCGGACTGCGACGGTAGACGGCCCCGCCGACCGCGCCGGCCCGAGGTGCCGCCGGAAAAGCGGGGGAGAGGCACCGTGTGGTGCTACGGTCCCGCATCGGTCGGGCCGGGGCGCGTGCCATCGGCTCGTGGGACGACGTGACGAGACGGAGCAGCGATGAGGCGCAGGGGCGGGTCGCTGGTGGGTCTCCTCTACATCATCATCGGGGTGGTCGTCGCGCTGTCCAACGGCTACGGCATCACCGACTTCTCGAGCCTGATCTCGTTCCTGCTCGCGATGTTCCTGTGGCCGCTGGTCCTCCTCGGGATCAGCCTCCACCTCGCGCTCGGCGCCTGAGGACCGGCCCACGACCCGCCCCCGGCGGCGACCATCGGCGAGGCCGGCCTCTCCGCGTCCCCTCACACGACGCTGGTCTCGCCCCAGATGTCCTCGAGGTAGCGGCCCCCGGCGCGCAGCCCGGCGAACCAGGCCTCGGCGTCGGCAGCCCCGCTGCCCGTCCGCTCCCGGAAGATCGTCGTGAAGGCCGCCCGGACCGCGGGGGCCATCGTCGTCGCGTTGCCGCACACGTAGACGGCGGCGTCGTCCTGCAGCAGCGTCCAGACGGCGTCGGCCTCGTCCTCGAGGGCCTGCTGGACGTAGCGGCGGGGACGTCCGGGCACCCGCGAGCACGCGGTCACCAGCCGGGCCACGCCCTCCTTCTCGTACCCGGCGAGCTCGTCGGCGTAGAGCAGGTCGTCCTCGGGATCCCGGCACCCCAGCACCAGCAGGGACTCCGCGACGGGCACCCCGCGCGCGACGAGCGCCCCGCGCTCCTGGAGGAATCCCCGGAAGGGCGCCATCCCAGTCCCCGCACCGACCATGATCATCGGTTGGTGCGGGTTCTCCGGCGGCCGGAAGGCGATCGAGGGCTCCCGGACCAGGCAGAACACCGTCCCGCCGTCGGGCACGGCGGCCAGGTGGGTCGAGCAGGTGCCGCGGTAGTTCCCCTGCCCGGAGCGCGCGGGCGCGTCGAGCACTCCCACCGTCAGCGAGGCCTCCTCCGAGGCCGACGGTGCCGAGGAGATCGAGTAGTAGCGCGGGCGCAGCGCGGGCAGCAGGTCGAGGAACTCCGCGAAGCCCAGCTCGGCCTGCGGGTGGCGCTCGAGCAGCTCCAGGAACGTCACCCGCGGCCCGGCGATCTGCTCGCGGTAGCGGGCGCGCGCCTCGTCGTCGCCGCCGGCCAGCCCCGCGAGCTCGTCCCGCGCCGGGCCCGGGGGCATCGACGCCGCGAGCGCAGTGAGCTGCGGGCGCGTGGCGACGTCCTGCAGTTCCACGCACCCGCCGAGGATCGCGAGCAGCGGATACGGCTCGCCGGTCGGCAGGTGCGTGGGCACGCCCCCGGCCGCCTCGATGGTGGCGTACTGGCCCGCGTCGAGCCGGAACCGCGCGATGACCCGGTTGAGCAGCCCGACGTCGTTGCGCGGCAGCACGCCCAGGTGGTCCCCGGCCTGGTAGGTCGTCCCGGCCGGCAACGCGATCTCCAGGTGGCGCACCGAACGCCCACCCGGGGTGCCCGCCCTCGTCGTCAGCTCCCGGTTCGCGACGACCGTGGCCGGGACCGCGGCGAACGAGCGCACGACGGGGCTCGCGCTGCGCCGGTTCTCGAACGACACCCGCAGACGCGGACCCGCCGTCGTCGCCGCAGCATCCCCGGCGGAGACCCCGCACGCCGAGCCCAGCGCGTCCCACAGCCCGGCGTACCACTCGTGGAACTGGCCGTCGAAGTCGCCGCGGGCGTCGCCCTCCCCGCGCGGGAAGACCCGGCTGGCCCCGGCCGCCTCGAGGCGCTGGTCGACGAGGGTCGGGATGGCCTGGTAGGTCGAGGCCCAGTCCCGGTTGCCGCACCCGAAGACGGTGTAGCGCACCCCGGTCGCGGACGCATCGTCCCGGCGCACCCAGTCGCAGAACGCCGCCGCGTTGTCGGGCGGCATCCCGTTGTACGAGGCGGTCACGACGACGACCGCGCCCTCGGTCGGCAGGTCCGCACCCGACGAGGACGTCCCGCCGCCGGCGCCCGCGCCGACGCGGTCGTCGAGCGGCGCGACGGTGGTCGTCCAGCCACGGTCGGTCCCGTCGCGGGCGATGCGGGTGGCGATGTCCTCGGCGGCCCCGAGGTTCGACCCGAACAGCACCAGCAGCGGGGTCCCGTGGCGGTCGCCGACCGGGGCCGCGGGCGCCGACCGGGTCTCCGCCTCGGGGGAGGGGGAGACGGCAGCGGCGGGCAGCGTCTGCCCCGTGGTGCGTCCGCTCCGGGGACGGACCGTGATCACCAGCCCCTCGGGCTTGATGGTCATGCTCTCCTTGACCCGCAGCTGGTAGTCCGCCCGACCGACCAGCTCGAAGCGCTGCAGCACCATCGCCAGGACCAGGATCGCCTCCTGCAGCGCGAACTGACGCCCGATGCACGCCCGCACCCCGGTCCCGAAGGGCTTGTAGGCGTTCGGCGGGCGGGAGTCCTGGAACCTGGCGTCGAAGTGGTCCGGGTCGAACTCCGCGGCATCGGGCCCCCAGACCTCGGGGCGGCGGTGCAGCGCCGTGGAGAGCGCCATGATCGGGGTCCCGGCCCGGAACTCGTAGCCACCCACGGTGGTGTCCTGCAGCGGCCGGCGGAAGAACGCGGGCGCGGTGGGCCAGAGGCGCAGGGTCTCCGAGAGGATCTGCGGGACGTAGGTCAGTCTCCCCACCTGGGCGTCGGTCGGCGGCACGGCGAGGTCGGTGCCGAACACCTCGTCGACCTCCGCCTGCGCCCGCGCCGCGATGGCGGGGTTCTTCGTCAGGTAGTGCACCGCGAACGAGAGCAGCCCGCTCGTCGTCTCGTGCCCGGCGACCAGGAACGTGATGCACTGCGACACGATGTCGCGGTCGGGCAGCGGGTTGCCCGCCTTGTCCCGGCCCTCGAGCATCCGGCCCAGCAGGTCGTCGCCGGCCTCGCCGGACGCGCGCCGTTCGTCGATGATCCCCTGGACGGTGCTCGTCATGAGGTCGATCGCTTCGGTGTAGCGGCGGTGTGCCCGGACACGGAGCCGGTCGACCGGTCCGGGGATGCGCGACCGGGCCTGGCCCTCGGCGAGCAGCGTCATCATGGCCCGGACGAACGGGTGCTGGGTGTCGCGGTAGAACGAGTTGAACCGGTACCCGAACCCGCAGAGCGCGATGGTGTCGAGGGTCAGCCGGGTCATGTCGGCGGTGACGTCGATCGGCTCGCCCGGGTTCAGCCGCTCCCACTTGATCAGCAACTGCTCGGCGATGTCCACCATCATCGGGTGGTAGCCCCGGATGGAGCGTTGCGAGAAGGCCGGCAGCAGGATCTCGTGGGCGCTCTTCCACAGCGGGTCGCCGGACTCGGAGGTGAACAGGCCCCGCGTCGGCAGGGACGTCCCGAGCACCTTCTGGGGCTTCGCGACGAACTTGGCGAAGCGGGTCTCGTCGCACAGGTCGTCGAACATCTCCAGCCCGGAGGCGATGTAGAGGTCCTGCCCGAGCATCTTCAGGTGCATCATCGGGCCGTACTGCCCCGCGAGGTCGATGACCGTCTGGATCATGCGCCCGCTCGGGAGGTCGAGGAGGTTCCCGACGACGGGCTTCGGCGGCGGCCCGGGGATCGCGCGGGCGCCGTCGGGACGGGCGGTGCTCTGGTCAGCCACGGGTTCCCCCACGGTGCTCGACGCTGGGATGGCCCCGACGACGTGCGCCGCGGTCGCGTGCCGCGGTCCAGAGTGACGGCTCGGGCCGACGACGACACCGGTCCCGCTTCCAGTGGAGGTTCCAGGCGACCCGCCGTCGCCGGACCGACACGGGGCGTGTGCGCCGCACCGGGCACCGGAGTCGGTGGGGCACGACACCACCAGCTCGAGCACGTCA
>JAICLN010000043.1 GCA_025925615.1 Actinomycetospora sp.
CGCCCGCCCCCGGGTGACGACGACGGCGGGTGCGGTTGCCTACGCTGACCGTCGGAAGCGTGGCAGAGCGGCCGATTGCACCCGCCTTGAAAGCGGACGTACCGCAAGGTACCGGGGGTTCGAATCCCCCCGCTTCCGCAGCGCTCACCAGCCGTTTCGGTGACGGTCGGAAGCCTCGTCCCGACGGCGGCCCCGGTGTGGTCTCAGTCCTGGTCTCATTCGGTGCTCCAGAGCAGGTCGCCGACGCGGCTCGCGATGTCCCGTCGGATGGGCTCCGCCACGTGCTGGTACCGCTTCGCCATGGCCGAGTGAGACCACCCCATGGTCGCCATCGCGGCACGCTCGGGGACGCCGAGGGGAAGCAACATCGTCGCCGCGGTGTGCCGGGCGTCATGGAGCCTGGCCTCGCGAACGCCGGCCGCGCGAAGCAGCGCCTTCCAGTGATTGTGATCGGACTCCGGCGTGATGGGCCGGCCAATCGGTTGGGCGAACACCCAGCCGCCCTCCTCCCAGAGGTCGGCCGCGACCGGGCGTTTCTCGTCGTGCGTCTCGCGGTGACGACGGAGGAGCGCGACGACGGGATCGGGGAGGCCGATTCCGCGGCGTCCGGCACGTGACTTGGTCTCGACGTGACGAGGCCACCGCCCGTTCGTTCCGAGCAGTCCCGTGGACGCTTCCGGCCGCATTCCCCGCCGCACCCGTGACGCCACGAGCGGCGCTGAAGCGCGCGGTTGATGCGGAGGACTCCGGCGTCGAGGTCGACGTCGGGCCACTGGAGAAGTCCTCGTAGAACCAGAGCCACGGTTCGCGTCCCAAGCCGGCCCACGCGTTGACTCAGGGACGGCTTCCCTCCCCCGGACCGTCGGGGTCGACCTGGGTCAGGGCTGGAGGGGTGTGGAGTCGGCCTTGACGGCGTCGCGGCGGCCGAGGGGCTGGGGTGGGCCGTGGGTGGTGTCGTGGGCGGTCTGCTTCTCGGCCTCGGCGTTGATCTCGGCGCCGAGCAGCACGATGTAGGCGGTGAGGTAAAGCCACAGCATGAGTATCACCACCCCGGCCAGGGTGCCGTAGGTCTTGTTGTAGCTGCTGAAGTTGTCGATGTAGACGCTGAACACGACGCTGCCGACGAGCCAGAGCACGGTCGCCACGGTGGCGCCGAGGCTGACCCAGCGGAAGCGGGGGGCGTCGCGGTCGGGGCCGAACCGGTAGACCACGGCCAAGGCGACGGTCACCACCGCCAGCAGCAGCACCCAGCGCACGATCTGCGCGAGGACCCGCCCGATCAGGGGTAGCCCGTCGAGGACGATGGGGGCCACCACGACCAGCGCGACCGCGACGAGCACGAAGACGATGGCGCCCAGGGTCAGGGCCAGGGCGGTGCCCCGGAGCTTGAGGAAACCGCGGGTCTCCTGCTCGTCGTAAGCCAACGTGATCGTGTTGATCAGGGTCTGGGTGCCGCTCGAGGCGCTCCACAACGCGGCCAGCAGCGCGACGACGAGCCCAACACTCAGCGTGCTGCCGCCGCCCTGGCTGACCGACATCAGTTGATCGGCGATCAACGGCTGGGCGGTGGACGGAAGTACGGTGGTCAAGCCCGAGAGCTGGCCGGCGACCTCGGCCGGGTCGGCCACCAGTCCGTAGAGGGTCAGCAACGCGATCATGGCGGGGAACAGCGCGAGGAACGCGAAGAAGGCCACGGCCCCGGCGAGCACGCTGATGTAGTCGGCACTGCTCTCCTTGAACGCGCGCCGCACGATCTGACGCCATCCGCCAGCGGGAATTTGGGTCGGGGTCTCGGCGTCGATCCCCGGTGTGGCGGCCGGGACGTTCGCCGAGGAAGGTCGGGTTCTACCGTCGGTTTGCTCGCTCACGGGCGGGCTATACCCCAACGGGAAGATCACACCCCAACCGTCGCCGACCTCGACAGAGGCGTCGGTCACCGGCTCGGGCGTTCGTACCGAATGTCGGTCGGTCGAGGACGGCCGGCAGGCGATGGTCGCCTCAGCGTTGGGCCGGCTCCGCGGCGTGAAGAGCCACTCCGTCGGGACGGTGCCGGCCGAGCCTTTGGGCAGTCGCTGGCGGTTGGTCCGGAGAGTGCCGGGCTGTGCTCAGTGGCGCTGGGCAGCGAGTCGGCCCGTTTGTTCTCCGGCGGCCCGAAGCCCTTTGGGCGGCCAGATAGGGTCGAGGAGATCGACGCCGCGGGCGCGGCTCCCCCGCGAAACTGCTCGACGGTTGTCCCGCCCGTCTGACCACTGGTCTCAGTCTTGGTCTCAGTCGTCCCGGTCCGCCCAGGTTCGTGCGTCGCGTGCGGGCGCGGCGGACCGTGGTCCGCGCCGCCGTAACCCGTCGTGTACGGGCCGACCTACAGCTTGAAAGCGGACGTACCGAGAGCTACCCGGGGGTTCGAATCCCCCCGCTTCCGCCAGCGCGCCGTCCCTCAGTGGACGAGCTTGAGCCCGACGACGCAGGCGACGATCCCGGCCAGGAACACCACCTTGAGCGTCGTGATCGACTCGTCGCCGGTGGCCATCGCGTAGGCGACGGTCGCGACGGCGCCGATCCCGACCCACACCGCGTAGGCGGTCCCGGTCGGCAGCGAGCGCATGGCGTACGCCAGGCCCGCCATGCTCGCGATGAGCCCGGCGGCGAAGACGAGCAACGGGGAGATCCGCGAGAAGCCGTCCGCCTTGCCGAGGGCGGTCGCCCAGACGGCTTCGAGGACACCGGACACGACCAGGACGACCCACGCCATGACAGACCCCTGAGGCTGCCGTCTTGTCGTGGTCTGGGTACGGCGCCGCTCGTCCAGGAGCCCTCCGTGCGGAACGCTCGTGATCAGGCTGTCAAGCGACCCCGCCCCCGGCAACGATTGGTGCGCCTCATCTCCCGTCCGACGGCGGATGCAGGGCGTCGACGCCGGCGAGGGCGAGGTCGATCCCGGCGAGGAACTGCTCCCGGTCGTCGTGCTCAGCCATCTGGCCCGCGACGGTCCGGGTGAACGGCCAGTCCTCGGGGTCCAGCTCCTCCCACGTCGCCGCCATGGCGCCGAGCGCGTCCGCACGGTCGACGCCGGGCCCGAGGACCTGGGCGTTCGCGGCGTTCTGGGCCGCCGCGCCGAGGATGTACTGCACGAGCACCGACGCCACCGTGAACCACTCGCCCCGGGGCACGCCCAGGGCGCGGACCTGCCGGCCGATGCTCTCGAAGATCCGTGGTGCCGCCGCCTGCCAGGAGCCGGCCGAGAGCTGCGCCGCGACCCACGGGTGCTCGTCGATCGCGTCGAACAGCGCGAGCGCGACCGCCCGGATCCGCTCTCGCGGCGGCGACTCGGCGGAGGTGTCGACGCCGAGAGCGGCGCCGACGACGGCGTCCGTGGCCGCCTCGAGCAGCTCGCCCTTGTTGGCCACGTGCCAGTAGATGGCCCCGGGCCCCGTCGCGAGGTGGTCGGTGAGCGTCCGGAACGTCAACCCGACCGCTCCCGTGGCGTCGAGCAGTTCGACGGCGGCCTCGACGATCCGCTCGCGAGTGAGCGCGTCGGTGCGCCGTGGTGACCGACGGCGCGTCTGTGGTGGCACGGCTCCATCTTGACACGACTGGAACGTCGATCCAAAGTGGTCTGGAACAACATTCCACGGTACCCCGGCCCGTCCGTCGAAGGAGTCACCATGAACACCTCGGTCACGATCATCGGCGCCGGCCTCGGCGGACTCGTCCTCGCCCGCGTCCTGCACGTCCACGGACTCCCGGTCACGGTCTACGAGGCGGAACCCTCCCCGACCTCGCGCGCCCAGGGCGGGATGCTCGACATCCACGAGGAGAACGGCCAACGGGCCCTCGAGGCCGCCGGACTCACCGCGGAGTTCCGCGGCCTGATCCTCGAGGGCCGCGCGGCCATGCGGGTCCTCGACCCGGCCGGCACCGTCCTGCTCGACGTCCCCGACACTGCAGCTGAGCACGCCGATAGGGGGGCAGGTGGTCGCCCCGAGGTGCAGCGCGCCGAGCTGCGTAGCCTCCTGCTCGACTCCCTGCCCGAGGGCACCGTCCGCTGGGGCGGCAAGGTCAGCGGGGTGCGTCCCCTCACCGGAGGGCGCCACGAGGTCGAGTTCGCCGACGGCACGAGCGTCACCACCGACCTGCTCGTCGGCGCGGACGGGGCCTGGTCGCGGGTCCGGCCGCTGCTCTCGGAGGCGACGCCGGCCTATTCCGGCCACTCCTTCGTCGAGACGTGGCTCCACGACGGGGACACCCGGCACCCCGCCGCCGCGGAGGCGGTCGGCGGCGGGTCGCTCATGGCGCTCGCGCCGGGCAAGGGCATCCAGGCCCACCGCGAGAGCGGCGGCACCCTGCACACCTACGTCGCGCTGGCCCGGTCGGAGGACTGGTTCGCCGGGATCGACTTCACCGATGCGGCGGCGGCCACCGAGCGGATCGCGCAGGAGTTCGAGGGCTGGGCCCCGGAGCTCACCGCGCTGATCACCGACAGTGACACGGCTCCGGTCCTGCGCACGCTCACGACGTTGCCCATCGGGCACCGCTGGGACCGGGTGCCGGGCGTGACCCTCGTCGGCGACGCCGCCCACCTCGCGCCGCCGAACGGCGAGGGTGCCAACCTGGCCATGGAGGACGGCGCCGAGCTCGGCCAGGCCCTGGCCGCACATCCCGACGACGTCGAGGCCGCGCTCGCCGGGTACGAGGCGGCGATGTTCCGCCGGGGGGCCGCGGCCGCCACCGACGGTGAGGAGCTCTACGAGCTCATGTTCGGCGACGACACCCCCCACCGCCTGATCGCGATGTTCACCCGGGAACCGGCACGGTGAGCGACGTCCTCAGCCCCGGAGCGCCGCGTCGAGGTCCCGCACGAGCTCCCCGATGCGGCCTCCGCCGGCGGGAGCCGCGGGCAACCGGCGGAGGACGGCGACGACGGCGGGTGGCGCCTCCCGGCGCGCGCGCTCCACGGCGTCCGTCGACCCGTGGCCCAGTTCCTCGGCCCGCGCCGCGTGCGCCGCGGCACCGAGGACGTGTCGGACCTGGTGCGCGCTCGCCAGCGGGTGGAGGAAGGCGGCGCCGGCGGCGTGGCTCGCCGCCCGGGCCGCGTCGGCCGCGGCCGGAGACGCGGCCTCGCCCGCCGCCCGGAACGCGGCCCACCCGGCCGCCCGCAGCGCCCCCGTCCGTCGACCGCCGGCGGCGAAGGCGGCGGCCGCCTCGACGGCGTCGCGTGGCCGCGTGTCCTCGGGATGGCACTGCGCATGGATCGGCAGGACCTGGCGCGCACGGTCGGCCGCCCACCCCGCGATGCCGCGGAGCTCGTCCTCGCTCAGGGCGATCTCGTCCGGCACGGTCCGGATCCTGCCCCGACTCCGTCGTCGGGCGTCGAACTCGACGCGCTGCTTCGGATGGCCCCCGACCTCCGTCCGCCGGATGCCGCCGAGTAGATCCGGAGCGTCGGGACTTCTGGGCCTGGGTGCTCACCTACCGCCTGCGGCGGCGGTTCCTCGCGGCCGTCCGGAAGGAGGCCCGGGCGCGTGGCTCGTGGTGCTCCACGGCCCGCGGGCCACCGAGGCCTGGCTGGCCGACACCGGCTGAGCGGGAGGGGGTTGTCCCCACGTCCGGAGTAGGGAGCGCGCCGACGGATCGGGGGGTGCACTCGATCGAGGGGGAGGCCCGATCCGAGCACTCTTGGTGCCAGGCCGGAACGACGAGGAACCGGCCCCACCGAGAGGAAAACACCATGTCGCAGCGTCCGATCGAACACGGGACCCACGGCAACCACGGCAACGGGCACGGCCACGGGAACGGCCACGGCAACGGCCATGGGAACGGCCATGGCAACGGCCATGGCAACGGCCACGAGGGTGGTCACGGCAACCACGGCAACCACGGCAACCACGGCAACCACGGCAACCACGGGCACCCGGGCGGGAACCACCACCCCGGCCACCCGCACCACCCCCACCACCCGGGCGGGAACCACCACCCCGGCCACCCGCACCACCCCCACCACCCGGGCGGGAACCACCACCCCGGCACGGGCGGCGACTGGGGCCACGGCAAGCACGGCGGTCACGGCAAGGACTGGGGCCACGGCAAGGGCGGCGACTGGGGGCACGGCAAGCACGGCGGTCACGGGAAGGACTGGGGCCACGGGAAGGACTGGGGCCACGGGAAGAACCACAGCAAGGACTGGGGCCACGGGAAGAACCACGGCAAGGACTGGGGCCACGGGAAGAACCACGACGGGGGTCACGGCCAGGGCCACGACCAGGTGATCCACCACTGAGCCGGCCCCGACCGACCACCCATCCGACCACCCATCCGACCACCGACCGGACACCGAGGCCCACGGGCCGGCGCCGTACGAGGGGGAGACCGTGATGCGCGACCAGCTGACCGTCATCACCACGTACAGCGCCGGCCCGGCCGCGACCCGGCCGTTTCGCCGCCGGGGGACCGTTCGTCGCACTCCGATCGGTGCCCGACACCGGTCCCGAGCCTGAGCGGACGCGGTCGGCAGCCTTCTCCGAGGAGCGCGCCTCCTCTCCCAGGTCGTGTCCATCGACCCGTCGCCAGCCCGGATCGCCGGCGACTTCGACACGAACCGGCTCGCGGTGCACCGGAAGAAGAACAGCGCGCTGAGCACGACGATCACCATCGGCATGCGCGCCTACATGGGCTTCGTGATCTTCTTCGTGCTCGGGCGTCCCGCGAGATGGAGGAGCTCCTGCGCGGCCTCGAGCTGGGCGTCAGCAGTGCCTACCGCAGCCGCGTCGAGGCCCTGACCCCGTAGCGCGGAGCGCACCTACCTACCCAGGAACACCTCCACCGCGTGGTCGGCACTCGCCTCGATCTCCGCCGGCGTCGGCACGGGGCCCGCGACGCGGAACATGCCCTCGTCGAGGACCCGGCCGAGCAGGAGGAACGCGAAGTCCGACGCGGCCCGCGTCGGGTCCCCCACGCGCAGCAGACCCCGCCCGACGAGGTCGGCGAACAGGTCCCCGAGGGCGGCCAGCACCCGGGCCGGCCCGCGCTCGTAGTAGGCGGCGGCCAGGTCGGGGAAGCGGGTGGCCTCGCTGATCACCAACCGGCGCAGGGCCAGGACCTGCGGGCTGACCACCGTCGTCAGGTACCGGCGGGCGAGGGCCCGCAGCGCCGCGTCGAGCCCGGCCGGGGAGTCGAGGTCGTCCATCGACCCGGCCAGCGCGTCCGCGAACGCCTCCGCCGTCGCGGTCACGCCGAGCACGATCTCCCGGAAGAGGCGCTCCTTGTCGCCGAACTGGTTGTAGACGGTCTGCTTCGACACCCCCGCGGTCGACGCGACCTGCTCGGTGCTCGTGGCCTGGTAGCCCTGCGCGAGGAACAGCTCGGTCGCCGCCCGGGCGATCGCGGCCCGCTTCCCTTCGGCCGCTCGAGGGGCCCGGTCCGCCCCGCGCGGGGTGATGCGGACGAGCAGGCCGTCGTCGGCGCCCGCGGGCTCGGGCATGAACACCCCTCCGATCGACCGGACTGGACCGTACGGTACCGAGACCAGTACCGTGCGGTCCATGAGCGGTACCGATCAGTCCAACAATCCGGGTACCACTCGGTCCACCCCGGGTGGGCACCGCACCGGGCCGTCCGGCAGCCCGCTGGTGGGCCGGGGCGACGCCGACCGCACCGCTGCGATCACCCGTTCCCTACTGGGGTACGGCCTCGTCGCGGGGCCGTTCTACGTCGTCGTGGGGCTCGCCCAGGCCCTCACGCGGGCCGGCTACGACCTCACGCGCCACGACCTGAGCCTGCTCGCGAACGGGCCGCTCGGGTGGATCCAGATCGCCGACTTCGTGCTGACGGGGCTCATGACGGTCGCCGCGGCGGTCGGGATGGCGCGCTCGCTGCGGGTGCTCGGCGGCGGGCCGGGCACCGTGTGGGGCCCCCGGCTGGTCGGGGCCTTCGGCGTCGGGCTCGTCGGCGCCGGGATCTTCGTGGCCGACCCGATGAACGGCTTCCCGCCCGGCACCCCCGACGGCCCGGCCACCGCGGTCTCCGTCGGCGGCCTCGGGCACCTGGTGTTCGGCGGCCTCGGTTTCCTCGCCCTCGTCGCGGGCACCATCGTGCTCGCCCACCACTACGCCGCGCAGGGGCGCGGCGGCCTGGCGTGGTTCTCCCGGATCACGGGGGTGCTCTTCCTCGTCGCGTTCGCCGGACTGGCGAGCGGTTCCGCGACCCCTGCGGTCGTCCTCGGCTTCTGGATCGCCCTGCTGATCGCGTGGACCTGGCTCGCCGTGGTCTCCCTCGACCTCTACCGGCGCACGCCCCTGCTCACCCCCGCCCCCTGAGGGCGACGACGCGATCGGCCCGTTTCCTCGTCCAGACGCAGCGAAGGTGCCGTTCGCTCCGTGAACCGGGACCATGGTCGCCGTGACGAGCAGCCAGGGTCCGGTGGCCGATCTCGAGCGGGCGTTCGACGCGGCGGCGGCGATCGTCGACGCCGTCCCGGAGGACCGGCGCGACGCGTCCTCGCCGTGCGCGGACTGGACGGTGGCCGACGTCGTCGAGCACGTCATCGGCGGCAACCTCGCCGTTGCCCGGGCGCTCGGTCCCGAGCTCGCGGACGCGCCCGAGGTCGCCGAGTCGCTCGCCCCGCGGTTCCGCAGCTCGGCCGAGGCGCTCGTCGCCGCGTTCGCCCTCCCCGACGCGCTGTCGGGCACCGTCACGATCCCGTTCGGGACCGTCCCCGCCCCCGTCGCCGTACAACTACGGACGATCGAGGCGCTGGTGCACGGGTGGGACGTGGCGGTCGCGTCCGGCCAGGACCCGACGACGTTGCCCGCCGACCTCGCCGAGGCCGGGATCGCGTTCTCCGAGTCGGTGTTCGCGGGCCAGGACCGGACCCAGCTGCCGTTCGCCCCGGCGGTCACCCCGGCGGACGATGCGCCGGCGATCGACCGGCTCGCCGGGCTGCTGGGGCGCACCGACCCGCGGAGCTGACCACCCTGCTGTCAGGACCCCGCCGTCAGGACCCCGCGGCGGGCACCGCCGCCCGGTGTCGCAGCAGGAGCAGGTAACCGGCGAGCATCGCCGCGAGCACCAGCCCCATGAGCAGCACCGACACCCCGATGCCGATCACGCCGGCCAGCGCCGCGGACACCAGGACCCCGACGACGGCGGACGCGACCCAGCCGAGCGCGAGCGACCCCGGTGCCCACGTCAGCCGCCGCAACGCCGTCAGGACCAGGAGCACCAGCGCGATCGGGATGGCGACCGCGAACGCCGCGGTCGTCGCCGACACGTGCGCCGTGTGCTCCTCGGCGTCGACCGCGACCTCGAGGCCGGCCCCGGTCGCGGCGATGCCCGCGAACACCACGTAGTGCCCGTAGCCCCAGGTGAGCGCCACCCGCAGCGACGTCAGGCCCTCGTCGTCACCCGCCAGGAAGTAGATCCACCAGATCCCGACGACGACGAGGAGCCCGCCGATCCCGAGCAGCAGCAGCGGGACCGAGAAGCCGCGCTCCGAGAGCGCCGGGCCGAAGGCGCCGGTGATCCCGAGGATCACCTCGCCGAGCACGATCAGCGTCAACAGCCCGTAGCGCTCGGCGATGTGCTCGGGGTGCCACGTCGTGCCACCGGTCGGGGAGGCCTCGGCGTCGACCTCGCGGGACTCGGCGAAGGGCGGCAGGGAGACCTCGCCGACCACGAGCACGACGAACCCGATGTAGGCCCACGGCGCCGGGACGAACACGAGGCCGATCCAGAGCGCCTGGATGACCGCGAGCGCGGCGGCGTAGGCACGGCAGACCGCGGCCCGCGCCGGGTCGTCGTGTGCGGCCCGCAGCCACAGCGCGATCATCGCGATCCGCATGATCGTGTAGCCGAGGACGACGGTCCCGATGTCGAAGTGCTCGAACGCGGCGGGGATCCCGACGGCGAGCACCAGGACGCCGGCCATCTTGAGCACGGTGAGCACGCGGTAGAGGGCGTCGTCGCAGTCGTACGCCGACGCGAACCAGGTGAAGTTGATCCACGCCCACCAGATCGCGAAGAACACGACGAGGTAGCCGAGCAGGCCTGCGAGCACGTGGTCCTCGCTGATCGCGTGGTGCAGCTCGGCCGCGGCGGCGGCGATCGCGACGACGAAGGTCAGGTCGAACAGGAGTTCCAGCGGCGACGACGCGCGGTGCTCCTCGTGCGGGTTCCGCGCCGACATCGGGCGGAACCACTCGGTACGGGGGCTCGTCACGGCCGGAATCCTCCCGAATCAGGGCGAGCGGAGCGACGGGGAGTCGTGGAGTCGTTGGGTGGTGGAGTCTCAGCGCGACGGGGCGCGCACCACGTCGTCGGGCCCGACGGGGTCGGGCACCGGCCGGTCCCCGCCCTCGGGGACCTCGCGCACGCGCTGCTCGAGCTTGTGCGCGATCGCGCGGTAGAACCGGCGCTGGGTGAACCGTCCGAAGACGCCGAACCCGAGGGCGATCACCGGGTTCCGGATCTCGGCGCGGGACGACACCCCGGTGATGACGAACTCGACCTTGCCCGTGGTCGTGTTCTTCACGACCTCGTACACCAGTCGGCCGCGCTCCAGGTGGTGCTCGAGGGTCCGGTAGCTCCACCCCCACACCCGCTCGGAGGTGCCGTCGGCGCGCTCGCGGGTCTCGTCGACCTCGGCGTCCACCCGCACCCCCATCGGGAAGCGGAGCACGACGAAGCGGCCCTCGAGGACCATGTCCCGCCCCACGAGCGGGGCCCGCGCGTGGAACAGGGCCGACATGATCCGGCGGTCGGCGAACTCGTAGTCGTGGACGAGCCCGCAGGCGATCTCCCAGGGCCCGCCCGGCTCCGGGTCGCCGGGGTCCTCGACGGCCAGCGGATGACGCAGGCGGTCGTGGTGCCAGCCCTTGCCGCCCGTCGTCGACGGGTCGTAGTTCAGCTCGTACGTCGCGATCTCGGCGAGGTCGTCCGCCGGATGGGAGACGGGTGAGAACCGCCACGTCCGCATGCACGCTCCCTGGGTCTCGTCGCGCCCGCGGCACGTGATCGCGCCGCATCGTCCCAGGTGCCCCGTTCGCCCGCCGGGCGTGCACCGAATTCCGCCGACCGACCGGGTTCGACTGCTCACCTCGGTCGCACGCAGCTCTCAGCGGCCCCTCAGCACCGCTCCGTAGCTTTCGGCGCCGATGACCTCCGTCGAGGAGCGTCCGCGGTCGGTGCCCGCAGCACCGCCGACCACGGTCCCCGCCGCTCCCCCGCTCCCCGGTCCCCTGCTGCAGCCGGCCGCGTCCGGTGAACGTCGCCTGAGCTGGGACGTCATCCGCGTCCTCGCGGTGATCAGCGTGGTCGTCCAGCACGCCACCTTCACCGCGCAGGGCGTCATGCCGTGGCTCGTCGCGCCCCCGGTCACGTGGGGCGTCGAGGCGGGGGCGAACACGCTCATGGTGATCTCGGCGTACTTCGTCTGCGTGACCCTCGCGAAGCGCCGGCCCGGGCGCTGGTGGTGGCAGCGCATCGCCCGGCTCCTGCCGGCCTACCTCGTGGCGGTCGTCGTCACCTACGCCGCGACCCTCGTGGCCGCCGACTTCGGCTACTGGCGCCCCGGCGTGCGCGACCTCGTCGGGAACCTGCTGCTCGTCCAGAGCTTCGACCCGGCCGTCACCTACATGGACCACTCCTACTGGACGTTGCCGCTGCAGATCGGTGTCTTCACGCTCGCGGCCCTGGCGCTCGGGCTGCTCGGGCGCGAGCTGTGGCGCCACCCCGTCGTGCTCCCGACGCTGGCCTGGGTCGGCGTCGTCGTGCCCGTCCTGCTCGCGGAGTGCGCGACGGGCTGGCTCGCGACACTGTCGAACGGCTTCGTCATGTGGCGCTGGCAGCTCTTCGCGATCGGGCTGGCAATGTGGCTGGCCTCGCGCCGCAGGATCTCGCTGACCCACCTCGCCGCGCTCACCGCCGCGGGCGTGCTCGCCGAGGCGGTCATCTCGCCCGACGTCGACTCCGCGATCGTGCTGGCGCTCGCCTGCCTGCTCGTCGCCGCGGCCACCCTCGGGCCGGACTGGGACTTCCTGCGGGTCGGACCGCTGCCGCGGATGATCGGGTGGCTCGCCGGGATCTCCTACGGCGTCTACCTCATGAACCAGCAGATCGGCTACTTCTTCGCCTGGCTCGCCCAGGACCGCCTCGGCATCACCGGCTGGGGCCGGCTCGCCGGGGTCGTGGCGCTCGCGGTGTTCCTCGGCTGGCTGCTCACCCGCTTCGTCGAGACCCCGGCGTCCCGGGTCCTCACGAGGCGACGGGCCGGCCCGCGTCAGCCCGGGAAGGACGAGGCGGCGTCGATGAGCAGGTCGTTCTCGTCGGGTGCGCCCGCCGAGATCCGCACGCCGAACGGGGAGAACCCGCGCACCACGACCTTGTGATCCAGGGCGTGGTCGGTGAACGCCTGGGTGCGCTCCCCGAGCGGCAGCCACAGGAAGTTCGCCTGCGACTCCGGGATCTCGTAGCCCATCCCGCGCAGCGCCGTCGTCATCCGGCCGAGCTCGCCGACGGCGCTCCGGGCGTCGCCCAGCAGGTCGTCGAGGACGTCGAGGGCGGCCATCGCCGCCGCCTGGGCGGGGGTGGACACCGAGAAGGGCACCGACACCCCCTTCAGGGCGGCCGCGAGGTCGGCCGGCCCGATCGCGTACCCGACGCGCAGGCCCGCGAGGCGGTGGGCCTTGGAGAAGGTGCGGAGCACGACGACGTGGGGGTGCGCGTCGGTCAGCGTGAGCCCGTCGGGGACCTCGGGGTCGGACACGAACTCGCGGTAGGCCTCGTCGAGCACGACCAGCACGTGCTCCGGGACGCGGGCGAGGAAGGCCTGCAGCTCGGTGCGGCGCACCGCGGTGCCGGTGGGGTTGTTCGGGTTGCAGACGAACACCATGCGCGTCCGGTCGGTGATCGCGGCGGCCATGGCGTCGAGGTCGTGGACGTGGCCCGGGGTGAGCGGCACCGGCACGGCGGTCGCGTGCCCGATGAGCGTCACGATCGGGTAGGCCTCGAAGGACCGCCAGGCGAACACCACCTCGTCGCCCGGTGAGCAGACCGAGGACACCAGCTGCTGGCACAGCGCGACCGATCCGCAGCCGACGGCGATCCGCTCCGGTGCGACACCGTGGTGCTCGGCGAGCCGGCGGGTCAGCGCGGTGACGGTGATGTCCGGGTAGCGGTTGCCCGCGGCCACCGCCTCGGCCACCGCGGCCTGCACCGCCGGGTGCGGCGGCAGCGCGACCTCGTTGCTCGCGAGCTTCACCGCGCCCGCGACGGTGCGCCCGGCGACGTAGGCGGGCAGCGTGGACAGGTCGGGGCGCAGCGGCGTCGGTCCGGTCACGGGACCACGGTAATCCGCAGCGGACGGTGTTCGGCCCCTCGCAGCCTGCTCCCGCCACGCGGACCGCGACGTGGAAGGCTGGTGACCATGACGACCCGGACGGAGACGATCCCCCTCGTCGACGAGACCGAGCTCGCGGTCACCGTCGGCGAGCCGGAGGGCGCGGCGGTGCGCGGGGGGATCGTGGTGCTGCACTCCTCGCACGGGGTCACCGAGCGCACCGAACGGATCGTGGAGGGCCTCGCCGGCGAGGGCTGGCTCACCATCGCTCCCCACCTGTTCCACCGTGACGGCGCGTCCCGGTTCGACGACGCCGCGTCCGTGTCCGAGGGCGCCCAGCGGGTCTCCGGCGCCTCGGTCCTCGCCGACTCCGACGCTTCGTTCGGATGGCTCGCCGACAAGGGGGTCCCCTCGGACCGCATGGGCGTCCTCGGCTTCGACCTGGGCGCGACCGCGGCCCTCGTCGTCGCCTCGCAGCGCGCGCTCGGGGCGGCGGTGACGGTGGCCGCCGCGGGCGTGCAGGCGCCGCTGGCCGACGGGCTGCCGGCCCTGCTCGACGTCATCGGCGAGCTGACCTGTCCCTGGCTCGGGCTCTACGGCGAGACCGGCGACCCGGTCGACCCGTCCGACGTCGACCGGCTGCGGGAGGCCGCGCACGCCTCGGGCGCCGTCGTCGACGTCGTCGTCTTCCCGGCCGCCGAGCACCGCTTCGACGCGGACGAGGTCGCCCCGGGCGCCGAGGACCCGCTCGAGGACGGTGACGTCGAGGGCACCCGTTCCGAGGCCCGCAACCGCGTGCTCAACTGGTTCGACGCACACTTGCGGTGACGCCGGACCACGGCGTCGCGCAGAGCCGGGGGACGGTGTGACGACCACGCACGAGCGCCCCGAGGGGGAGGTCCGGCAGGAGCGGCGCCGCCGTGCCCGGATCGCCGGCGTCGTCGTCTGGTCGGCCCGGATCGTGGGCCTGCTGTCGATCTTCTCCATCTTCGCCCCGGCCGCCCGGCGTCGGCTGGAGCCCATGGCGTGGTTCGGGCTGCCGGTCGAGGCCTCGCTGGTGGGCACGGTCATCCTCGCGACCGCCGGGGTCGGGCTGATGCTGCTGGCCACCGGGCTGCGGCGCCGCAAGCGTCGGGCGTGGCAGCTCGCGGTGCTGATGTGCGTGGTGATCGTCGCGTCGCACGCCCTCGGCCGGCACCCGATCCCGCCGCTCGTGGTGGCCCTCGTCCTGCTGATCGGGCTGCTGCTCACCCGGCGCGAGTTCGACGCCGTGCCCGACCCCGTCGGCCGGCTCCTCGCGCTGCGGCTGGTCCTGCAGCTGGTCGCGGCCGGGTTCGTCATCGTCTCGGCGATGCTGTTCTTCGTGCGGCCGACGCTGTTCGTCGACCATCCCTCGGCCGGGGAGAAGTTCGCGCACGCGGCGCTCTCGCTGATCGGGGTCGAGGGGCCGGTCGAGTTCCGGATCGACTGGTACGACGACCTGACCGCGGCGGTCGGGCTGTCGTTCGGCATCGGCGCGCTACTGCTCGGTGGCTACTTCCTGCTCCGCTCGGCCGAGCCGCGCCCGCAGCTCTCGCCCGACGACGTCGAGGGCATCCGGGATCTACTGGCCCGTCACGGGGCGGCGGACTCGCTGGGCTACTTCGCGCTGCGCAGCGACAAGTCGGTGGTGTTCTCGGAGTCGGGCAAGGCGGCGGTGGCCTACCGCATCGTCGCGGGCGTCGCGCTGGCGTCCGGCGACCCGCTCGGCGACGTCGAGGCCTGGCCCGGGGCGATCGAGGCCTTCGTCGCGGTCTGTCGGCGCTACGGCTGGGTGCCCGCGGTCCTCGGGTGCTCGGAGACCGGCGCGCGGGTGTGGTCCCGGGAGGGGGGCCTCGACGCGCTGGAGCTCGGGGACGAGGCCGTCGTCGACGTCGCGACGTTCTCGCTGCAGGGCCGGGCGATGCGCACCGTGCGCCAGGCCGTGTCGCGCATCAAGCGGGCCGGCTACGAGACCTCGGTCCGGCGGCTGCGCGACGTCGGGGACACCGAGCTCGCGACGCTGCGGGCGTGCGTCGCGCGCTGGCGCGGCGGGCCCGACGAGCGCGGCTTCTCCATGGCGCTCTCCCGGTCCGCGGACGCTGCGGCCGACCCGGACGCCGTCGTCGTCGTGGCGTCGTCGGAGGGGGCACCCAAGGGACTGCTGCAGTTCGTGCCGTGGGGGACCGAGGGGCTCTCGCTGGACCTCATGATCCGCGATCCGGCGGTCACCGAGAACGGCCTCAACGAGCTGCTGATCACCGACCTGCTCGCCGCGTGCCGGGGGCTGGAGGTGGACCGGGTGTCGCTGAACTTCGCGGTGTTCCGCTCGGCGCTGGAGCGCGGTGAGCGCATCGGGGCGGGCCCTGTCGCGCGCCTGTGGGCCCGGCTGCTGCGGATCGCGTCGCGGTGGTGGCAGATCGAGACGCTGTACCGGTTCAACGTGAAGTTCCGGCCCTACTGGGAGCCCCGATTCATCTCCTTCCCGTCCTCGCGAGACATTCCCCGGATC
>JAICLN010000095.1 GCA_025925615.1 Actinomycetospora sp.
CGGTCGACCCGGCCGAGGCCCAGGTGCTGCTGGACCAGATCGCCGAGATCGACAAGATCTTCTGGGAGACCAAGCAGGCCTCCTGATGAGCGCCGATTCGAAGGCCGGTCCCGCCGCGGGGCCGGCCTTCGTTCTCCCCGAGGCCGTCCCGGACGGCGCGCAGCTGTGGCTCGTGCGCCACGGGCAGACCGAGTGGAGCAAGAGCGGGCAGCACACCGGGCGTACCGACGTCGCGCTCACGGCACGCGGCGAGGACGAAGCACGCGCCCTCGCTCCTGTGCTGGCGAACGTCCGGCCGGCGCTGGTGCTGACCAGCCCGCGCCGGCGTGCGCTGCGTACGGCCGAACTCGCGGGCCTGCGTGTCGACGAGCGCACCGAGGACCTCGCCGAGTGGGACTACGGCGACTACGAGGGCCGCACGACGCCCGACATCCGCACCGAGGACCCGGGCTGGACGGTCTGGACGCACCCGGTGCCGGACGGCGAGACCGGGGAGCAGATCGCGGAGCGGATCGACGCGGTCATCTCCGACGCCGACCGCCTGCTCGACCGGCACGACGTCGTGCTCGTCGGCCACGGGCACGCGAGCCGGGTACTCATCGCCCGCTACCTGTCGCTGCTGCCGAGCGCGGGCGTCGGGTTCGCCTTCGACCCGGCGTCGGTGACCGTGCTCGGCCACGAACGCGGCGCGCACCGCATCGACCTGCTCAACGCGCCCGGCGGGCTCGCCGAGGCCCCGCCGCCCCCCGCCGATCGGTAAGCCTCCTCCTACTGCTCCGCCCAGTCGCGGCCGGCCCGCGTGAGGATCCCGGCCAGCACGGCCGCGCAGAGCACCGCGAGCGGCACGCCCCACTCCGGGCGCCCGCTGGTGACGGCTGCGTAGAAGGCCACGCCCAGGCCGAGCAGTTGGGTCACGACGACGGGGCCGCGCGCGCCCCGGGTGCCGCGGGCCAGCGCGATTCCGGCCGCGGCGACGCCCGCCCCCAGGAGCACGACGAAGGCCCAGACCTGCGGGGTGCCCTCTCCGACCAGCAGCACGATGCCGGCGACGAACAGCGCCGCGCCCTCCAGCGCCGTCGCGAGCGAGGCCACCACCAGGGAGCGCGGTGGCGCCGCGGTCCCCTCGGCGGGTGGCGTGCTGGACACGACCCCCAGGGTAGGCGGCGCCGCGTGAGCGATCCGTGCACCACGCCCGGCCCAACCCCGGAGGGCACGGCGCTACGGTGAGTACCGTGCGCGCCCTGCTCGTGGCCAATCCCTCGGCCACCACCACCACGGCAGCAGGCCGCGACGTCATCGCCCACGCCCTCGCCAGTGAGGTGAAGCTCGAGGTGGTGGCGACCCGCTACCGGGGCCACGCCGCCGAGCTCGCCGCGCGCGCGACCACCGAGGGCGTGGACCTCGTCGTCGTCCTCGGGGGCGACGGTACCGTCAACGAGGCCCTCAACGGCCTGCTCGTCGACGGCCCCGGCGACCGGGTCCCCGCGCTGGGCGTGGTGCCCGGCGGGTCGGCGAACGTCTTCGCCCGCGCCCTGGGCGCCCCGCGCGACCCGCTGGAGGCCACGCACCAGCTCCTCGAGGCCCTCGCGGCCGGACGCAGCCGTACGGTCGGCCTCGGGCGGGCCGACGAGCGGTGGTTCAGCTTCAACGCGGGCCTCGGCTGGGACGCCGACGTCATCGCGGCCATGGAGCACGCCCGCGACCGCGGGCGCGAGGCGACGCCGACGCGCTACGTGGCCACCTCGATCCGGCGCTGGACGACGGCCCGGGCGAAGCCGCCGTCGCTGCGGGTCGAGATCCCGGGCCGGGAGCCGGTCGAGGACGTCAAGCTCGCGCTGGTCTCCAACACCGACCCCTGGACCTACCTCGGCGGGCGGGCGGTGCGCACGAACCCGGGCTGCTCGTTCGAGGGCGGGCTGGGGCTGTTCGGCCTGCGCAGGCTGGGCCTGCCGACCATCGCGCGCATCGTGGGGCAGATCCTCTCCGAGGACGGCTTCTCGGAGCTGGGCTGCGTCCTGCGTGACGACGACGTCCCGGCCCTGCGCGTGACGTCGGACGAGCCGGTGAACCTGCAGGTCGACGGCGACCACCTCGGCCGGCGCAGCGACGTGGAGTTCCTCGCGGTACCGCACGCGCTCCGGGTCGTCGTCTAGCCGACGTGACGGCGGTCACTCGAAGGCGGTGAGCGGCCCGCCGGGCGCCCGTCCCGGGCCGACGAACGGGCCCTTGATCCGGCATCCGGGGGGCCCGACGGGCCACTTCACGGGCACCGAGCAGGGTCGCAACGATGATAGCGACCGTTCATCGCGGTCCGACGGCAGGGTCGACGCCTCGTCGTGCGACGTTTTCCGCTCGTCGCAGTGACGGCACGGCCACGGTCCGCCGATATCCACTCACCGACCGACCATGCCCGTCGAGCCGCTTGGGACTCGATCCAGACGCGATCCTCCTGCAGATTCTTGGTCATCCCCCGCGAGAGCCGGGCAGGAATGCACCACGCAGAACTGCACGGCCGGGTCCCCGGGACCGGAGAGATTCTCTCCGCGGACCGAGGGCAGGAGGGGCGGACACGCCGGGAGGCCGGCCGACGGCAGAGTTGCCGCAGGTCGGGTGATCGACGGGGCCGACCCCCCGAGAACGACAGCGCACGACAGAGACAGCACGAGGGCACCCGGAGGCCCGGGCGATTCCCGCCCCGAAGGAATCGTCGACGACCACCGCAACTAGGCGCGCTCCCCGAGGCGCACCCAGCGAGGAGATCTCCCACGATGGACTGGCGGAACGACGCTGCTTGCCGCGACGAGGACCCGGAACTGTTCTTCCCGATCGGGACGAGCGGCCCCGCCCTCACGCAGATCACCCAGGCGAAGGCCGTGTGCCGCCGCTGCCCCGCGATGTCGGAGTGCCTGAGCTGGGCGCTCGAGTCCGGCCAGGACGCCGGCGTCTGGGGCGGCGCGAGCGAGGACGAGCGCCGCGCCATGAAGCGTTACGGCGTGCGGGTCGACGCGCAGGCCTGAGCCTGCCGCACCGCGCCCCCGACGGCGGACGCTCGCTCCCCCCGCGTCCGCCCCGGGCTGTGACGTACTGGGTGAAGGGCCCCTCCGGTCGAACGACTCGACCGGAGGGGCCCTTCGCTCGTTCCGGGGGTGGTCGGCCGGGGTCTCAGCGGTGCGGCAGCGGGATCGTCAGCTCCGCGCGGGTGCCGCCCTCGGGCCCGGGCCGCAGGCCGAGCGAGCCGCCGAGCTCGGAGTCCACGAGCGTGCGGACGATCTGCAGGCCGAGTCCGGGGGCCCGCTCCAGCGAGAAGGTCTCCGGCAGCCCGCGCCCGTCGTCGAGGATCTCGATGAGCAGCCGGCTCGCGGTGCGGGTCGCGACGATGCGCACGGTGCCGGTCGCACCCTCGCCGAAGCCGTGCTCCAGGGCGTTCGACACGAGCTCGGTGACCACCATGACCAGCGGTGTGGCCATGACCGCCGGGAGCACGCCCGCGCGGCCCTCGCGGCGCATCTCGACCCCCGCCCCGGGGCGCGCGACGTCGTTGAGCATCGGCACGACCCCGGCCAGCACGTCGTCGATGTCGACCCGCTCGTCGACCGAGGCCGCCAGCGCCTCGTGCACCAGCGCGATGGACGCGACCCGGCGCATCGACTCGGTGAGGGCCGAGCGGGCCTCGTCGTGCCGCGTGCGGCGGGCCTGCAGGCGCAGCAGCGCGGCAACCGTCTGCAGGTTGTTCTTCACGCGGTGGTGGATCTCGCGGATCGTCGCGTCCTTGCTCATCAGCGCGCGGTCCCGACGCCGGACCTCGGTCACGTCGCGCACGAGCACCAGCGCCCCGCTGGGCACCCCGCGCGGGCGCAGCGGCAGGGCCCGGACGACGGCGGTGGCCCCGCGGCCCTCCACCTCCACCCGCGGGGCGGGCGTCCCGGCGAGCACCTCGCGCAGCATCGTCACCGCCTCGGCGGCCTCGAACGGGTCGGCCGAGACCTTCCGGACGACGACGGGCAGGTCGGCGCCCACCAGCTCGTCGCTCCAGCCGAGCCGGTGGAAGGCCGACGCCGCGTTGGGACTGGCGTAGAGCACCGTGCCCGCCGCGCTGACCCGGACCAGCCCGTCGCCCACCCGGGGCATGGACCGGCCCTCGTCGGCGCTCTCGGCGGTCGGGAAGGTGCCGTCGGCGATCATCTGGCACAGGTCGCCCGCGACGGCGAGGTAGGAGATCTCGAGGGTGGACGGGACCCGGGGCGCGGCCAGGTTGGTGTCGCGCCCGAGCACCGCGATCATGCGGCCGTCGTACCCGACGGGGACCACCTCGCGGCGGACGGAGCGGCCGCGGTGCCAGCGGGGCTGCTCCTCGCGGCGCATGGTGGCGTCGCCGAGCGCCCGGCGCAGCTGCGGGTGCTGAGCAACCGTGGCGGTCCCGCCGACCATGTCGTCGGGGTGGGCCGTGGGCGCCGTCGTCGGCCGGCTGTGGGCCACGCACAGGAAGCTCTGCGGGGCGGGCCACGCGCCGTCCTCGGGCACCGTCACGGGCACCCACAGCAGGAAGTCGGCGAAGGAGAGGTCGGAGAGCAGCTGCCACTCGGAGGCGAGGCGCTGCAGGTGCGCGACCTCGTCGCCGGAGAGCCGGGTGTGCGTCGCGAGCAGGAAGCTCAGCGTCGACATGGGTGCCGGGGCCTACTCGCCCTCGGAGGCCCGCTCGAGGACCGCGATGAGGTCGCCGCCCTGCACGACGTCGCCCTCCTTCACCGCGACGGAGACGACCGTGCCGCCGCCCTCGGCCAGCACCGGGATCTCCATCTTCATCGACTCCAGGAGCACGACGGTGTCGCCCTCGGCCACCCGCGTGCCCTCGCGCGCGACGACCTCGAGGACGTTCGCGACCATCTCCGCGCGGATCTCGTCAGCCACGACGGTCATCAAACCATCGACCGGACCGGAAACCCCCTCGTGGGAGAATGGCGTCATGTCGAAGCGTGCACGTCAGAAGCGGGACCGCAAGAAGAAGAGCGCGAACCACGGCAAGCGCCCCAACGCCTGAGGTGGCCTGCCCCGAACGCACGTGAGGCCCGGAGACGTCGTCTCCGGGCCTCTCGTGTGTGTCGGTCGGCTAGCGCCGCCGCCGGGTCTCGACCCGGGTCTGGTTCACCTCGACGACGGTGCCCGACGCCGTCCGCTCGACGGTCACCTGCGCCTGCTCCAGCACCGTCGCGCGGATCCGGTCGCGGAGCTTCTGGTGCAGCTCGTCGGGCGCCCGGTCCCCGCCGCACGTGCGCGCCAGGAGCGTCTTGACCTTCTCCTCGAGTCCGTACCGCGCGAGGCACGGCCCGCACTCCTGCAGGTGGCGCCGCAGCTGCGCGTCGCGCTCCTCGCTGCACTCGTGGTCGAGCAGCAGCCAGACCTCGGCGAGGACCTCGTCGCAATCGGTCTCGTGGGGTTCTCCGCAGCTCACGACTGCACCCCCTCGTCCTGGGTGTCCCGGATGAAGCCGCGGTCGCGGGCCGTGTCGGTCAGCGCGTCCCGCAGCTGCTTGCGTCCGCGGTGCAGCCGCGACATCACGGTGCCGATCGGCGTGCCCATGATCTCGGCGATCTCCTTGTAGGCGAACCCCTCGACGTCGGCGAGGTAGACCGCCATCCGGAAGTCGTCCGGCAGGGCCTGCAGCGCGTCGCGGATGTCGGTGTCCGGCAGCCGGTCGAGCGCCTCCACCTCCGCGGACGGCAGCCCCGACGAGCTGTGCTCCGCCGACTGCGAGAGCTGGTAGTCGGTGAACTCGTCCGTCGGGCTCTGCTGCGGCTGGCGCTGCCGCTTGCGGTAGGTGTTGATGTAGGAGTTCGTCAGGATCCGGTACAGCCAGGCCTTGAGGTTCGTGCCCGGCCGGAAGGACGTGAAGGACGAGTACGCCTTCAGCACCGTCTCCTGCACCAGGTCCTCGGCGTCCGGCGGGTTGCGGGTCATCCGCATCGCGGCCGCGTAGAGCTGGTCGACCATCGGCATCACGTCGCGCTCGAAGCGCTCCGCGCGCTCGGCGACGGTCTCGGTCTCGAGGTCGGCGGGGCTGGACCCACCCTGGACGACGGACGCCGCGGTGTCGGTGCCGTCCTGCTGGGCGGGGACGGCGGCACCTCCCGTCGCGACGTCACGGTCCGCGCGCACGGCTTCGGCCACCGGACTCCCTTCGCGCCACGCGTCGGGCGCGGCGTCGGAACTCCGGGAGGCTACCCCTGCGGGCGGGCGCGCATCCCCATCGTGTGAGCGGTCCGGGCCCATGTCCGGGAGCAGGATCACGACCCCGTCGGACGCGTCCCGGGTGCGGACCCCGGTCTGCGCGCCGCGCTCCATCGTCATCGCTGGCATCGTCACCTTCCCTCGGCCGCGGTGCGTATGACCACGGCGCCTCTCCGAGGTGTCGAAACGTCCGCGCCCCCGCGCCGATTCCCCGCTAACCTCCCGCGGCGTGGCGCGACGCACGGCCGGCGGGACCCCCGCCCTCACCGCCCTCGAGCGCGCCGGGGTCACCCACCGGACGCACCCGTACACGGCGCCCGGCGTCGGCGCCTACGGCACGGAGGCCGCCGACGCGCTCGACCTCGACCCCCGGCGGGTGTTCAAGACGCTGGTCGCCGAGGTCGACGGCGCGCCCGTCCTGGCGATGGTGCCTGTCGCCGGCACGCTCGACCTCAAGTCGCTCGCGGCGGCCCGCGGGGGCAAGAAGGCGGTGATGGCCGACCCGGCGGCCGCCGAGCGGCTCACCGGCTACGTCACCGGCGGCATCAGCCCGCTCGGCACGAAGCGGCGCCTGCCCGTCGTCGTCGAGGCCTCGGCGATGGAGCTGTGGACTGAGTTCTGCCGCGCGGGCCGGCGCGGCCTGCAGCTGGAGCTCGCGCCGGCCGACCTGGTCGCGGCCGCCGGGGCGACGACGGCCGCGATCGGTGCTTCCTAGATCCTCGTCATCGCGACGATCATGGTCGGTCAGCCGGCGAGCAGCGCCGCCAACCAGGGGCCGACGGCGTCGCGGATCGGGTCCTTCGCCCGCAGCGAGTGGTCGCCGCGCACCGTGACGACCTCGCGGTGGGCGGCGGCGGGCGGGATCCCGAACCGGTCGCGGTCCCCCGAGACCGCCAGCACCGGTATCCCGGCCGCGTCCACCGCGTCGATCTCCGGCGTCCGGTCCCCGCGGGTCCCGTCCTTGCGGGGCGGGGCGAGCAGCGGGAACGCCAGCGTCAGCACCCCGACCGGGGCCGGGTCGGCCGCCACGGCGCCCCGGCAGGCGACCCGCGCCCCCGACGACCGCCCGCCGTGGACCTGCGCCACGCCCGGGAAGCGCCGCGTCAGCACCGCCAGCACGGCCGCCCACGCCTCGTCGAGCTCCGCCGCCGGGGCGGGCCCTCGTCGGCCGGCCACCCGGTAGGGCTGCAGGACGCGCGCGACGGCGACCGTGCCCTCCGCCGCGTCGGCCGCCGCGAGGAGGTCGGGCGCCTCGATCCCGCCACCCGCGCCGTGCCCGAGCACGAGCAGGCCGGTGACGACCTCGGGGGCGTGCAGGGCGATCCGGGCCGGGCCGTGGGGGGTAGCGACCTCGAGCCCCTCGGCCATCACGACGGGTTGGCCGCCTCGAGGTCGAGCCCCTGCTGCTCGGGCTGCTCGTGCGCCTCCTCGACGAGCTCGGCGCCGTGGTTGCGCACGTTGTTGACCTTCGAGGACACCTGGCGCATCTCGAGGGCGGCCAGCACGTCCTCCGACGGCGCGAGCAGGCCCGAGGGGTCGTCCTGGTCGGGGTCGAGCCACTCCGCCCACCGCTCCCGCGGGAGCACGAGCGGCATCCGGTGGTGGATCTCGGTGAGCGGGCCGGCCGACGCGACGGTGACCACGGTCGCCGAGACCAGCGGCGCCGTCCCCTTCTCGGCGCTGCGCGGCCGCCACGTCTCCCACAGCCCGGCGAGGGCGAGGGGGTGGCCGGCCAGACCCGAGGACTGCGAGTACGTCATGAAGTACGGAATCTTGTGGCCGGCGTCGCGCAGCCACTCGTACCAGCCGTCGGCGGGCAGCAGGCAGCGTCGGGACGCGGCGGCGCGGCGGAACGCGGGCTTCTCGGTGAGCGACTCGGCCCGGGCGTTGATGAGCTTGTTGCCCACCGACTCGTCCTTCGCCCACGACGGCACGAGGCCCCAGCGCATGGCGCGCAGCGAGCGCTCGACGGCGGACGGGTCGGGCGTGCCGGAGTCGTCCCGCGGGTGCCGGTCGACGACGCCGGGGATGGTCAGGGTGGGCGCGACGTTGTACTCCGGTGTCTGGAGCGGGGGCACGTCGAGGCCGCCCGCCGTGGCGTCGCGGGCGTCGAACTCCTCGGCCAGGTCGGCCGGGTCCTTGGCCAGGGCGTATCGACCGCACATGCCACCGATCCTCCCACCGCCCACCGACACCGTCCCCGACACGCGAGAATGGTCGGCGTGAGCACCTGGAGCGCGCCCCTCGCGGAAGGCCCCGTCCGCGGCACCGTCGCGGTCCCCGGTTCGAAGTCGATCACCAACCGGGCCCTGGTCCTGGCCGCGCTGGCCGCCGACGGCGCCACCCGCACCGTCGCCGGGGCCGCCCGCTCCCGCGACACCATGCTCATGGTCGACGGCCTCGCCGCGATGGGCGCGCACACCGTCGTGACCCCCGGGCGGGACGGCACCCTCGACGTCGCGGTCACCGCCCCGCCCCACCCGCGCGCCGCCCGGGTCGACTGCGGCCTTGCGGGCACCGTCATGCGCTTCCTCCCGCCGGTGGCCGCGCTCGCCGACGGGCCGGTCGAGTTCGACGGCGACCCGCACGCCCGCACCCGGCCGATGGGCGGGGTCCTCGAGGGCCTGCGCGGGCTCGGGGTCGCGCTCGAGCCCGCCGACGCGGACCGGCTGCCGTTCACCGTGCTCGGCCGTGGCGGGGTCGCGGGCGGGCCGGTCGTCCTCGATGCCTCGGCCTCGTCGCAGTTCGTCTCCGGGCTGCTGCTCTCGGGGGCCCGGTACGGCGAGGGGGTGGCCGTCACCCACCGCGGCGCGGGCCCGGTGCCCTCGCTGCCGCACGTCGAGATGACGGTGACGATGCTGCGGGCCGCGGGCGTCACGGTGACCACCCAGACCGACGACCACGCCAGGACCGGAGACACGAGCCCGACCCGGTGGGCCGTCTCGGCGGGGCCGATCGCCCCGGCCGCGCGCTTCGTCGTCGAGCCCGACCTCTCCGGGGCCGCGGTGTACCTCGCGGCCGCGCTGATCACCGGCGGCGAGGTCACCGTGGCGGGCTGGCCCCGGAGCTCGGGTGACCAGTCGTCGCCCGGCCTCCCGGACCTGCAGCCGATCGGCGCGGTCCGCGGGGTGCTCGAGGCCTTCGGCGGCACGGTCACCGTCGACGACGCGGGCCTGACGGTGCGCGGCGACGGCCGCCTGCCGGGGGTGGACGTGGACCTCACCGAGGTCGGGGAGCTCGCGCCCACGGTGACCGCGCTCGCCGTCGTCGCCGCCCGCGAGGGGGCCCGCTCCCGGCTGCGCGGCATCGCCCACATCCGCGGTCACGAGACCGACCGGCTCGCCGCGCTCGCCGCCGAGGCCACCGCCCTGGGCGCCCGGGTCGCCGAGACCGACGACGGGCTCGTCGTCGAACCGTCCGCGGACCTGCGCCCGACGCGGGCCTGGGGCGCCTACGCCGACCACCGCATGGCGACCGCCGGGGCCCTCGTCGGGCTGGTCGTGCCCGGGGTGGAGGTCGACGACGTCACGGCGACGACGAAGACGCTCCCCGACTTCGCCACCGACTGGCCCGCCCTCGTCCACGGGGTGGGGATCCCGGCGTGACCCGCGGCGGCGCGGCGGGGCGCTACGACGAGAGCGACGTCCGGGTCCGCCCCGGGAAGGGCACCCGGCCGCGCTCGAAGCGCCGCCCCGACCACGCCGATGCCCGGACCGCCATGGTCGTCGGCGTCGACCGCGGCCGCTGGACCTGCGCCCCCGACGACGAGCCCGAGGTGCGCGTCATCGCGATGCGCGCCCGCGAGCTGGGCCGCACCCCCGTCGTCGTCGGGGACCACGTGGACCTCGTCGGGGACACCACCGGCACCGACGACACCCTCGCGCGCATCGTCCGGGTCGCCGAGCGCTCCAGCGTCCTGCGCCGCACCGCGGACGACACCGACCCCTACGAGCGGGTGGTCGTCGCGAACGCCGACCACCTCGTGATCGTCACCGCGCTGGCCGACCCGACGCCGCGGACCGGGTTCGTCGACCGCTGCCTCGTCGCCGCCTACGCGGGCGGCCTGGAGCCGGTGCTCTGCCTGACGAAGGCCGACCTGGTCGACGACGAGGGCGCCTCGTTCGCGGACGAGTACACGGAACTGGACCTGCCCGTCGTCGTGACCCGCGCCGGCGAGGACCCGGCGCCGCTGCGCGACGTGCTCCAGGGCCGGGTGTCGGCGCTGATCGGGCACAGCGGGGTCGGCAAGTCGACGCTGGTCAACGTGCTGGTCCCGGACGCCGAGCGGGCGGTCGGCGTCGTCAGCGGGGTCGGGAAGGGACGGCACACGTCGACGTCGGCGGTCGCGCTGGCGCTGCCGGGGCCCGCAGGAGACGGAGCGGAGCGGAGCTCGACCCACGGTTCCGGGGGCTGGGTGGTCGACACCCCCGGCATCCGGTCGTTCGGGCTGGCGCACATCTCCCCCGACGACGTCGTCGCCGCGTTCGGCGACCTCGCGACCGCCGTCGAGGACTGCCCGCGCGGCTGCTCGCACCTCGGCCCGCCCGCCGATCCGGAGTGCGCGCTGGACCCGCTGGTCGAGTCCGGCGGGCTGTCGGCCGGCCGGCTGGCGGCCCTGCGCCGGGTCCTGACGGCGTTGCGGACGCCGGCCTGGGAGATCTGAGGGGCCGGTCAGTCGATCGTGGGGACGTCGTCGAACCGGACGTCGGCCCGGGGCGCGGTGCGGGCGATGACGGCGGCGTTCGCGGCGTCGGGGCCGTCGGCGCGGGCCACGGCCTCGGCGTGGGTGCGGCCGACCTGCTCGTGCCGGGCGATGAGCCGCTCCCGGCGGGTGGCATCGTCCGGGCCGAGGAACCAGGCCTCGTCGAGCAGCGCGCGGACGCGGTCCCAGGGCGGCTCCTCGAGCAGCAGGTAGTTCCCCTCGGTGACCAGTAGGGTGATCTCGGGCCCGATCTCGAGCGCGCCGCCGATCGACTCCTCGACGCTGCGGCGGTACTCCGGCGCCCAGAGGGTGTCCCCGGTCGTCAGGAACCGCTCCAGGAACGCGACGTAGCCGGCCGCGTCGAAGGTGTCCGGCGCGCCCTTGCGGTCCAGGGTGCCGAGCCGCTCGAGCGTGGAGTTGGCGAGGTGCCAGCCGTCCATCCCGACGACGGCGACCCGGTGCGGGTCGGTCCGCTCGGCGATGGCGTC
>JAICLN010000018.1 GCA_025925615.1 Actinomycetospora sp.
CGCCGACAGCGGCCGGATCCGCAGTGGTGCAACCGCGTCACGGTGACGCGGTTGCGCACTCTCGGTTCGCGGCGCGGTGGCCGAGCCGTGACCGGAGAGCGCCCCGCCGGCGTGGTCAAAGGAGCCGAGCTCCCTGATCACGCGGAACCGGGAGCCGGCCCCTCACCCCGAGCACCGTCGACCTCGAGCAGCACCCGTCGATCAGTGCCGCCGCGGCGCGCCGGGTATACGCCGCGACCAAGAACGCCGTGCGCACGCTCTGCGAGGGGCTGCGCCAGGAGGCGGGACCGCACCTGCGCGTCACCGAGGTCTCCCCCGGCGTCACCGACACCCCGTTCATCGACGGCACCGGCGACGTGAACGAGGACGTCCTCGCGCACTACCGGTCCATCGCGATGCCGCCCGAGGCCGTGGCCCGTGCGATCGCGTACGCGCTCGAGCAGCCGGCCGGGGTCGACGTCGGGAGCATCGTCGTCCGCCCGACCGCACAGGGTTGAGCCTTGGCTACGCCGGCGACGACGCGAGGGGGCGTGCGGGGTCGCCGCGCCCGTCGGGTTCTACGGTGCCGTCGGGATCGTCCCGTGGTGACCGGATAGGTCCGGTGGACGCCTGCCGTTCCCCGACGGCTCACGGCGGATTCGCCCCGCGCGGCGCACCATGGATGCATGGGTGAGGACGCGGACCGGGTGCCGGAGCAGCGGCCGGGCCTGCGGGTCGGCCACGACGAGCGGGCGGCGGCGCTGTCGGCGCTGGACACGCACTTCGAGGCGGGCCGGCTGGACGTGACCGAGTACGGCGACCGCTCGGGCCTGGCCGGGTCCGCGACCTACCGCCACGAGCTCGAGGCGCTGTTCTCCGACCTCCCCGCCCCGCACCCGGTGTTCGCCCCGGAGACCGACGGCTCGGCCGTGGCCGAGCGGGCCGTCGACCACCGCCCGGTGCGCCACCGCCCGCAGGTGCTCGCGCTCCTGCCGATCCTGCTGGCGGTCGGTCTCGTGCTGCTCGTCGTCGTCGGGGGCCAGCCGGCCGGGTTCGTGCTGTTCCCGATGGTCTTCCTGCTCGCCGGACGTTTCGGCCACCGGCGGTTCTGAGGGCGCGGCGCTAGGGTGCCCCGGGCCGCACCGGGGCGGCCCCGACGACGGGGAGGGCCACCATGAGCCACGACGTCCGCACGGTGATCGACGGGATGTCGTTCACCGAGTGCCCACGCTGGCACGAGGAGCGCCTGTGGTTCGTGGACTTCTACATCCGCCGCGTGCACTCGGTGACCGAGGACGGCGCTGACCTGCGCATCGAGGCCGAGGTGCCCGAGCAGCCCTCCGGCCTGGGCTGGCTGCCGGACGGTCGCATGCTCGTGGTCTCCCAGCTCGACCGGCGCATCCTGCGGCGCGAGGCGGACGGCTCCCTCGTGACGCACGCCGACCTCTCGGACCTCGTGGACGCCCAGCTCAACGACATGGTCGTCGACCCGAGCGGTCGCGCGTGGGTCGGCAACTTCGGCTTCGACATCATGGCCGGCGAGCCGCTCGCCCCGACCTCGCTGTACCGGGTGGACCCCGACGGCAGCGTGCACCTCGCCGCGAGCGACCTCTGGTTCCCCAACGGCAGCGTCGTGACCCCCGACGGCGGGACCCTGCTGGTCGACGAGACCCTCGGCAACCGGGTCTCGGCGTTCGACATCGCCGACGACGGCGGGCTCGGCCGGCGCCGCACCTGGGCCTCGTTCGGCGCGCTCCCCTCCGACCTCGCCCAGGAGAAGGCGCTCGCCGAGCTGTCGGTCGGCCCCGACGGCAACGCGCTCGACGCCGAGGGCTGCCTGTGGATCGCCGACGCCCTCGGCGGGCGCGCGATCCGGGTGCGCGAGGGCGGCGAGATCCTCGACGAGGTCTCCCCCGGCACCGGCGTGTTCGCCTGCGGCCTCGGCGGCGCCGACGGGCGCACCCTCTACCTCTGCGCGGCACCCGACTTCCTCGCCCACAACCGCCGCCCGGTCCGCGAGGCCGCGATCATGGCCACGACCGTCGAGGTGCCCGCGGCCTGACGCGCACGACGACGCGGCCGGCCCGAAAGCTTCCGGGGACCGGCCGCGTCGTGGCGGTGGGCCTCAGTCCTGGGCGTCGACCGCCGGGGCCGTCCAGAGCGCCCATCCGGTGACCAGGCCGAACACGGCCCACACCCCGAGGGTCGCCAGGAAGCCGGCGGCGCCGAGCCCCTTGCCTGCGGTGATCATCACCGCGCCCGCCACCGGGAGCACGAGCACCCACCAGGACAGCACCCGGCCGCGCGCCAGGCCCGCCGCGAGCAGCACCGGGCCGACCACGAAGCCGATCATCATCGGGACCATCCAGCCCGCCGTCAGGGCCGGCATCGCGTCGGCCCTGTTCCCGATGGCCATGGCCGCGTCCGGGCCGAGCACCGCCGACATCTGGGCGACGTACCAGTCCGAGACCACCGCTCCGGACAGGTTGGCGAAGCCGAGGAAGCCCAGCACCCCGCCGACGATCGCCAGGACCCGGCCGCGTCGCGAGGCGAGTGCGACACCCGCGAGCAGGAGCCCGACGGCCAGGCCGAGGAACCCGTAGTGCAGGACGGTGGCCGCGACGTCCGCGCCGGCCGGGTCGGCCCCGTACGCCACGTACATGCCGCGCGGCTCGGGCTCGCGGGACGGCGGGTCGACGATCGTGCTCACCCCGGCGAGCACCGCGCCCAGCGGCAGCATGATCGCGGCGCCGCCCCCGGCCAGCGCGTACACCCGGCCCGGAGGTGCCTCCGCGGTGCTGGACGGCGTGGTCTCGATGACCGACTCCGAACGCTGGTGACGGGGCCCGGCGACGGTGGCGTCGGACGAGGAGGACGGGGTGGTGACGGTCATGGGACTCACGCTCCGGGTGGTCGGTTCGGGATCGACCACGCAAGGATCGCGTCCGCCGTCGTCGGCGTCCGTCCCCGCGACGACGGTGGAAGTGTCACCGCCGCGACAGTGGCAGTGTTTCCGCGCCAAGCCGACGCTCGAAGCAAGGGAGCACGCCGATAGGGCTGGTTCCTCGCGCTGTCGGAGCCGTCAGCGGCGCGACGGCGTGGTCGGCCGTAGGGTCCCGCGGCGTGGAACTGCTCGCGGGCATGTCGGCCGAGGACCGGCGCCAGGTCCTCGCGAGCGGGCGACGCCGCCGCTTCACCCCGCGGGAGGTGGTCTTCCACGAGGGCGATCCCGCGGACACGTTCCTGCTCGTCGACAAGGGCCGGATGGCCGTGCGGGCCGCGACCCCGCTCGGCGACACGGTGACCTTCGCGGTGGTGGGGCCGGGCGAGGTCGTCGGGGAGCTGGCCCTGATCGACGACGGTGCCCGGCGGAGCGCGTCGGTGATCGCGCTGGAGGCCACCGAGGCGTGGTCGTTCACCGCCGAGACCTTCCATCGGCTGCGGCGCACCAACGCCGGTGCGGACACGTTCGTCCTGCAGACCCTCGCCGCCGACGTCCGACGGCTCTCGGGGCTGCTCGTCGAGGCGCTGCACCTCCCCGTCGAGACTCGGGTCCTGCGCCGTCTGATCGACCTCGAACGGCAGTACCGCGCCGGGCCGGACCCCACCCGAATCCCGCTCACCCAGGACGAACTGGCGTCGCTGGCGGGCGCGAGCCGGGCCACCGTCAACCGCGTGCTGCGCGCCGTCGCCGCGGACGGCCTGCTCGAGCTGCGCCGCGGCAGCATCGTCGTGCTCGACGCGGCCGGGCTCACGCACCGGGGGTCAGCAGGGTTCTAGGTGCCTCCGGCCTGTGCCCGGACGAGCGCCGAGCGGACTCCCACGGCTGCGGCGGCGACCCTCACGGTCCACTCGGCGAGGGCGGTCGCCCCGAGTGGACGCCCAAGGCTCCCGCCGCGACCCTCACAGACCACTCGGCGAGGACCGGCTCACGAGCCGAAGGCACCCAGCCCGGAGAGGCCCTTGAGCGTCAGGTAGACCCCGACGACGACGGCGAGGGCGATCGTCAGGTAGCGGCTGTTGCGGACGCCCCAGGCGTGCAGGCGGTCGGTGACCCGTCGGGTCCGGACGGGGTCGAACGAGGCACACAGCCAGGCGGCGACCGGCACGGCGAAGCGCAGGGCGTTGTAGACGACCACCTGGAAGATCCCGTTGGTCAGGCTCGGCTCGGTCTGCACGATCGCGACCAGCCCGGCGATGTAGAACAGGCCGGGCAGGTTGGTGACCGCGCCCGCCGTGCCCGCGAGCAGCGCCGACGGGTTACGGAGCCGCGTGCTCCACGTTCCCCCGCGCGGCTCCCGCGTCGTGACCAGGCGGGGCGACCACCCGGCCGCCGACGCCCCGGCGTACGCGAGCGCCGCGACGCCGAGCACCAGGTCGATCACCAACCGGGTCGTCCCGGAGCCCTCGCTCGGCGCGCTCGCCTGGATGCCGGCGATCACCGCGATCCCGACGACGAGGCTGATCACCAGCCCCGAGGCGGTGTAGGCGAGGAGCAGGCGGCCCGGGCGGGGCGCGAGGAGCAGCCCGTAGATGATCGCCAGCGGTGTCGCGCGAAAAGCGCTGACGAGGCCCAGCAGCGCCGCCTCCGTGCTCATCGCACGACCCTCCTCGGCCGGGGCCTCCTCAGGCCGTGGAAGGGCCCGCCGGCCCGGCGATAACGTACCGAGCCCGCGGACTCCGGCCGGGGCTGGTTCCGATGAGCTCTCCAGGAGGCGCTGCGGTGGTCGACGAGCAGACGGCGGTCCCGGCACCACGCCGTGTGGGCCTGCCCCCCGCGGTGGTCCTGCTCCTCGGGCTCGCCGCCGCGGTGATCGCCGCCGCGGGCGTGCGGGCGATGGCGTGGCTGATCGCGCCGGTGATGCTGGCCCTCGTCGTGGTGATCACGGTGCGGCCGGTCCACGGCTGGCTGCACCGGCGCGGGCTGCCCCGCTGGGCCGCGGGGATCGTGCTCGTGGTCCTGGTCTACGCGGTGGTCGTCGTCCTCGCGGGAGTCATCGTCGCCTCGATCGCCCGGCTGATCACGGTGCTGCCGACCTACCGGGAGGAGGCGGCCGTACTGCTCGGATCGGTGTTCCAGCTGCTGCGCGAGCACGGGATCGGCGCCGTGCCGCTCTCCGAGCTCGCCGCGTCGCTCGACCTCGGGCGGCTGGTCGGGGTGCTGGGGGTGGTCCTCTCCGGGGTGGCCGGCCTGAGCGGCAACGTGGTGTTCCTGCTGTCGGTGATGCTGTTCCTGACCATCGAGTCCGGCGGATTCCGCGCGAAGCTCCACGTCCTGGCGTCGGCCCGGCCGCACACCGCGACCGCGCTCGAGCGCTTCGCGACCGGCACCCGACGATTCCTCGTCGTCACCACGGTCTTCGGGCTGCTCACCGCGGTCGTCGACACCGTCGCGCTGTTCGCCCTCGGGGTGCCCCTGGCGGTGCTGTGGGGGCTGCTCGCCTTCATCACCAACTACATCCCCTACGTCGGCTTCTTCATCGGGATCGTCCCGCCCGCGGTGCTCGCCCTGCTCGCCCTGCTCGGCACCTCGGCGTCGAAGTCGACGTCGCGCGTCTCCGGCCCCGCCGCGGCGCCCCCGGCGCCCAGCAGCCCGCCGACCGCGAGCAGCACGACGGCCGCGGCGGCGTAGGGCACGATCCCCGCGAGACCTTCGACGAAGAACGCGTAGAAGGACGGGATCACCACCGACACGCTGAACCCGAGGCCGAAGCCCGAGGCCCGGACGTCGGTGCGGAACCGCTCGGTGATGTAGGGGAGCACGACGCCCCAGGGCGCGGTCACGACGATCGAGAACGCGCACACGAGCAGGATGATGATCCCGAAGGGCAATCCCTTCCCGGTCACGAGCAGCCCCAGCAGCACCGACCCGACGGTCGCGATCCCGATCCCGGCGATGACGAAGAATTTCCGCCGCCCGATGCGCTGGCCGAGCACGCCGGACCCGATGTAGCTGCCGACCAGGCACACGTAGGAGATCAGCAGCACGATCGTGACCTGGGAGTTGGTCAGCCCGACCAGCTGGCGCAGCACCGTGGTCGGTAGGAACAGGGTCACGAGGTTCTGGGTGAGCCAGAACCCGGTCATCATCGCGAAGACCCCGAGGAACGTGCGCCCGCTCGGCCCGCGCAGCACCGCCAGCAGCGGACGCGCCGCCCCGCCCTGCGAGGTGCCCTCGCTCCGCGCCGCCTCGGCGGCCTCCCACACCTCCGACTCCGAGACGCTGCGGACGTAGTAGAGCGCCAGGACCCCCGCGAGCACCGCCCCGAGCACGAACGGCACGCGCCAGCCCCACTCGGCGTAGGCCGACGTCGGGCCGGCCAGCGGGAAGATCGCGAAGCAGGCCATGCCCACCAGCGTGATCACGATGTAGGCCAGCGGGAACGCGGACAGGATGACCCCGCCGAGCAGCCCGCGCCGGTGCTTCGGGGAGTACTCCATCGCCAGCGGCAGCGCGCCGGTGTAGCCGCCGCCGAGGCAGATGCCGTCGAGGAAGCGCAGCACGATCAGCAGCCAGTAGGAGGCGATGCCGATCGTGGCGTAGCCGGGGACCAGGGCGATGAGCAGCGTGATGATCCCGAACCCGGTGACCGAGCTGATCGTGGCGCGGCGGCGGCCCACGCGGTCGGCCAGCGCCCCGAACACCAGCGCGCCGACGGGACGCCCGAGCAGCGTCGTCACGAACACCAGCGAGGTGAGGATCGCCGCCAGCCCCGGATCGAGCTGCGCGGGCTGGAAGTAGACCAGCGCCGGGGTGAGGACCACCGTCGGCAGATAGATGTCGAACATGTCGACGAACTCGGCGAAGAACGCGCCGCGCGTGGCCGAACGGCGCTTCGCCGCCCGCTCCGGGCTCTCGACCGCGGCCGCCCCGGTAGGGGGCGCGGCGGTGGTCGGGGGCGCCGCGCGCTCGGGACTCGTCATCGTGTCCACCCCTCGGGCCGTCTCGAGTTTTCGTCTGGCTGTCAGACAATCGAGAACGTAAGCTCGACCACCGTCGGCGTCAACCGGCGCCCGCAGCCCGGGAGGAGACGAACGGCGATGCCGCTCGACGAGGAGCAGATGGTCGGGGCGCTGGGAGACCACCTGCTCGCCGGCCTGCCGCCCGGGCCGCCCTGCACGCTGCTGCTCGACGTGGCGGGCGTGCGCCTGCTCGTCGACGTCGCCCGCGGCACGCTGACCCCGCGCGGTGCGCCGGGGATCAACGACACCTGGGACGTCTCGGTCGGGCTCACCGAGCAGGACTGGGCCGACGTCTGCGCCGATCCGCCGCCCCGGGGCGCCACCACCGCGCAGGCCCTCGTCGCCACCCGCGGCGCCGACCGGATCGGCGGGCGCCGCGAGGTGTGGGCCCGGAACGCGCCGCTGGTCGACCGCATCGTCGCCGCCCTCCGCGCCACCGTGCGCACCCCGGTCGCGCGACGCCCCGACCCCGCTCCCCCGCCCCTGGGCCTGGGACCCGCCGTCGGGCGGGACCTGCACGTGGAGGTGGACGGACGGCGGTTGCGGCTCCACGTCGAGACCGCGGGCCAGGGCGTCCCGCTGCTCTGCCTGCACACCGCGGGCTCGGACTCCCGGCAGTTCCGCGGGCTGCTCGAGGACCCCCGGATCACGGACCACCACCGGGTCGTCGCGTTCGACATGCCCTGGCACGGGCGCTCCGACCCGCCCGACGACTGGCGCACCCGCCGCTACACCCTCGACACCGGCACCTACGCGGCGACCGTGCTCGCGGTGGCCGACGCGTTGGGGCTCGACCGGCCGGTCCTCGCCGGCTGCTCGATGGGCGGGGCGATCGCGCTCTACCTCGCCGCCCGCCACGGCGGGCGCTTCCGCGGGGTGTGCGCGCTCGAGGGCGGGCTGGGCAGCCCCGGGCGGTTCGTCGAGTGGACCCACCGGGCCGACGTCGACCACTCCGGCTTCCTGACGAGCTGGGTCGACGGGCTCATGGCGCCGGCGAGCCCGACCGGTCCGCGGGAGCAGACGCTGTGGGACTACGCCGGCACCGGGCCGGGCGTCTACCAGGGCGACACCTACTTCTACTCCGTCGACTTCCCGAAGGTCTCCGGCGAGCTCGGGTCGGCCGGGTGCCCGCTCTACGTCTTCAGCGGCGAGTACGACTACTCCGCCACCACCGAGATGAGCCGCGACGCCGCCCACCGGCTCGGCGGCGAGGTGGTCACGATGCCCGGCCGCGGCCACTTCCCGATGTCCGAGGACCCGGAGGGCATGGTGGAGCACCTGCTCCCCGTCCTGACGGCGCTGCGGGCGGCGCCGTGAGCGGCGGACCGGAGGTCCTCGCCGTCCGCTACGGCACCCGGACCACGACCCACGGTGAGAGCTACCTCAACTGGCACGTCTACGACGAGCCCGACGCCGCGTTCGGCATGGACTACTTCTTCTGGATCCTCCGCGACGCCGACGGGCGCACGACGGTGCTCGACTGCGGCTTCGCGCCGGAGGTCGGACGGCGTCGTCGTCGGGAACTCCTCGTCGACCCGATCACGGCCCTCGCGGCCCTCGGCATCGCCCCCGCGGACGTGACCCGTCTCGTGGTGAGCCACGCCCACTACGACCACATCGGCAACCTCGACCGGCTCCCGGCCGCCGAGGTGGTGATGACCCGGCGCGAACTGGACTTCTGGACCGGCCCGCACGCGGAGCGGACCCAGTTCGCGCACTCCACCGAGGCCGGGGAGCTCGCGACGCTGGCCCGGGCCCGCGACGACGCCCGGGTGACGACCTTCGACGGGCACCTCGACCTGTCCGGCGGCGTCTCGCTCCTCGAGGTCGGCGGGCACACCCCGGGCCAACTGGTCGCGCTCGCGCCCGTGCCCGGGGGGACGGCCGTGCTCGCCGCCGACGCGCTGCACTTCTACGACGAGCTCGAGACCGACCGGCCGTTCTTCGTCGTGGCCGACCTGGAGGCGATGTACGCGGGATTCGACCTGCTCGCCGAGCTCACCGCCCCGGCCGACCACGTGCTCGTCGCCGGCCACGACGCCGACGTCGGGCGGCGCTTCCCCGGGCGGGTCTCGGGGACCGGGATCGACGACCTGGTGATCCGGGTCGAGGCGGGAGGGACGTCGTGACGGCACCGGTCGGGATGGTCGGACTGGGCAACATGGGCGGGCGGATGGCGCGGCGCGTCGTCGACGCGGGCACACCCGTCGTCGGGTACGACCCCGAGCCGGGACGCGCCGAGGCGGCGGGCGCCGACCCGGCCCCGAGCCCGGCCGACGTGGCCCGGCGCTGTGCGGTCGTGCTGCTCTCGCTGCCCGACAGCACCGTCGTGGAGCCGGTCGTGCGCGGGTCGGACGGCGTGCTGGCCGGGGCCGCGCCCGGCAGCACCGTCGTCGACCTCTCCACCGCCGACCCGTCGTCGACGGTCGCACTCGCCCGCGAAGCCGCCGAGCGGGGGGTGACCTTCCTCGACGCCGGGATCTCCGGGGGCGCGGCGGCCGCGGAGAAGGGCACGCTGACGATCACCGCCGGGGGCGACGCCGCCGCGGTCGACGCGATCCGGCCGGTGCTCGCCCCGTTCGCGGCGACGGTGCACCACCTGGGGCCCGTCGGCACCGGCCACACGGCGAAGCTCCTCAACAACTTCCTCAACGCGATGACGCTCGCCGCGACCGCCGAGGTGATGGTCGCCGGGGCCCGGGCGGGTCTGGACCTGCGCACGCTGCTGGCGGCGATCAACGGCGGGAGCGGGCAGTCGTTCGCGTCGAGCAACCGGTTCCCGCGCATCGTCGAGGGCGACTACCTCGAGGGCGGCCTGTCCAGCCGACTGATGACCAAGGACGTCACGCTCTACACCGAGCTGCTCGGCCGGCTCGGCGTGCCCTCGCTCAACGCGTCCGGGCCGCTCGCGAGTTTCGGGCTCGCGGCGCACCTGGGCTACGGCGACGTGATCTCCAACCGCGTCGTGGACGCCCTCGGCGACCTCGCCGGCGGTGTCCGCATCCAGCAGACCGACCCCGACCAGGAGGGATGACCGGAGTGCACATCGTCCACGGGCGCGCCGCCGGCGCGACCACGCAGGCGCGCGACGCCACGTTCACCGGGACCGTCTGGGGCGACCCGGTGCTCCCGACCACCGACGGCACCACCGTCAACTCGGTGACCTTCACGCCGGGCGCCCGGACGTACTGGCATCACCACGAGCGGGGGCAGCTGCTCGTCGTGATGGCGGGGACCGGCTGGGTCTGCACGCAGGGCAAGCCACCGCAGGCGCTGACCGTCGGCGACGTCGTCTGGGTCCCGCCGGACGAGCAGCACTGGCACGGCGCCGGTCCCGGCTCGATCCTCACGCACACCGCGGTCTCGCTGGGCACCACGACGTGGCTCCACGAGGTCTCCGAGGCCGAGTACGGAGAGGCCCGGTGAGCGGCACGAACGGCACCGACCCCCGCTTCGAGCAGGGGATGCGGGTGCGCGGGGAGGTCCTCGGCGCGGCGCACGTCGAGCGGTCGATGGCGCAGGTCAGCGACTTCTCCCGCCCGGTCCAGGAGTACGTGACGCGGGCGTGCTGGGGCGACGTGTGGAGCCGCCCCGGACTCGACCGGCGCACCCGCAGCCTGCTCAACCTCGTCATGCTCACCGCGCTGAACCGGTCGCACGAGCTCGCGGTGCACGTGCGCGGCGCGATCACCAATGGCGCGACCGTCGAGGAGATCCAGGAGACCCTGCTCCACGCGACGGTCTACTGCGGCGCCCCGGCCGGGCTGGAGGCCTTCCGCGTGGCCGAACGCGTCCTCGAGGAGATCGCGGGAGACGAAGCGCAGCGGAGCTCGACCACTGACATCGCGGGAGACGAAGCGCAGCGGAGCTCGACCACGGGGACGGCGGAGTCGTGACCGCACCGGAGGCCCCCGACCTCACCGGGCGGACCGTGGGCTTCGTCGGTCTGGGCAACATGGGCGTGCCGATGGCCGGGCGGCTCGCCGCCGCCGGCGCTCACGTGCAGGCGTTCGACGCCGCCGACGGCGCCCGGGCCGCGTTCGCCGAGGCGGTCCCGACGGCGGAGGTGGTCCCGACGGTGGGTGCGGTCGCCGCCGGCGCGGAGGCGGTGCTGCTCTGCCTGCCGAACTCCGAGATCGTCGAGGCCGTCGTCGACGGCGACCTCCTCGGCGCGCTCGAGCCCGACGCGGTGCTGGTCGACATGAGCTCGTCGCAGCCGCTGCGGACCCGGGAGCTCGCCGGGCGCGCGGGCAAGGCCGGGCACGTCCTGCTGGACGCGCCGGTCTCCGGCGGGGTCAGCGGGGCGCGCGCCGGGACGCTCGCGGTGATGGTCGGTGGTCCCGACGACGCCGTCGCCGCGGTCCGGCCGCTGCTCGCCGCGATCGGCCGGCCCCGCCACGTGGGCCCGACCGGGGCCGGCCACGCCCTCAAGGCACTGAACAACCTCATGAGCGCCGCGCACCTGCTGGCGAGCTCGGAGGCGATCCTGACCGGCGAGGCGTTCGGGCTCGACCCGGAGGTGGTGCTCGAGGTCGTCAACGCCTCCACCGGGCGCAGCGGGTCCACCGAGGTGAAGTGGCCCCGCGACGTGCTGCCCGGCACCTTCGCGTCCGGGTTCGGCCTCGGTCTCATGCTCAAGGACATCCGCATCGCGCTCGACCTCGCCCGGAGCACCGGCACGCGGGCCCGGCACGCGGAGAGCACCGTCGCGCTGTGGGCCGAGGCCGCCGCGGCGCTGCCCGCGGACGCCGACCACACCGAGATCGTCCGCTGGCTGCGCGGGGAGGACCGATGACCACGCCCGAGCGGGACGAGCTCAAGGAGGAGTTCATCCGGGTGCGTGGCACCTGGGGCGAACCGTGGCAGCGGATGCTCGAGCTCGACCCGGCGTTCCTGCGCGCCTACCTCGACCTCTCGTCGGTCCCGCTGCGCCGCGATCCCGGAGTGCTCGAGCCGAAGGTCCGCGAGCTCCTCTTCGTCGCCGTCGACGCCGCCGCGACCCACCTCTACACGCCCGGGATCCGGGCGCACATCCGCGCCGCCCTGGACGCCGGCGCGAGGGAGGCCGAGGTCATGGAGGTGCTGGAGCTGACCAGCACGCTGGGCATCCACGCCGCGAACATCGGCGTGCCGCTTCTGGTGGAGGTGCTCGAGGAGGAGGGGCTGCGCGACGGACCGGCCCCGCTCGACGCGCGCCAGGAGCGGCTCAAGGCCGAGTTCACTGCGACCCGCGGCTGGCACGCGTTCTGGGACGAGATCCTCGAGCTGGACCCGGACCTCTTCGAGGCCTACGTCGCGTTCTCCTCGGTGCCCTGGCAGACCGGGACGCTCGAGCCCAAGGTCAAGGAGCTCGTCTACTGCGCCTTCGACGCCTCCGCGACCCACCTCTACGTGCCCGGGCTGAAGCTGCACCTGCGCAACGCCCTGCACGACGGGGCGACCGTCGCGGAGATCCTGGAGATGTTCGAGATCGCCAGCGTCGTCGGGATCCACGCCGCCACGACCGGGGCACCGATCCTCGCCGAGGTCGCGGCGGAGCGCTGAGCCGCACGCCGGGTGGGACCATGGTCGTCGTGACGTCGTCGGTGTGGGGATCCGAGCCGCTGCCGCGGGTCGCCGCGCCGCTGCGCGAACAGGCCACGGACCGGGTGCGCACCGCGATCCTCGACCTGCGCCTGCGGCCCGGTCAGCGGTTGATCGAGCGGGAGCTCGTCGAGAACCTCGGGGTCTCCCGGGCCACGATCCGCGAGGTCATCCGCCAGCTGGCCACCGAGGGCCTCGTGACCGTGGTCCCGCAGCGCGGCGCCGAGGTCACCTCGCTCTCCGCCTCGGACGCGGCCGACATCTACGAGATGCGGGCCGCGCTCGAGGCCCTCGCCGTCCGCCGCTTCGTGCAGCGGGCCTGCGACGGCGAGGTCCGGGCGCTGCGCCGCGCCGTCGACGCCATCGCGGCCTCGGCCCGCGACGACGGCGGCGCCCAGGGCCAGCTCGCCGCGAAGGACCGCTTCTACGAGGTGCTCATGGCCGGGTCGGCCAGCGGCCCCCTGCAACAGACCCTCGCCGGGCTCCAGGCGCGGGTCCGGCTGCTGCGGGCCACGTCGTTGTCGGTGCCCGGTCGCCCGGCCGAGGCGGCGCAGGAGCTGCGGGCCGTGGTCGACGCCGTGGAGGCCCGCGACGCCGACCGGGCCGCCGACGCGTGCGTGCTCCACATCCGCCACGCCGCGGCGACCGCGACCCGGGCGCTCGGCGAGGATCCCGTCCCCCGCTGACGCTCGGCCACACCATGCCCATGATCAGGGGCACCTGAGGCAGACGAACGGGCCCGCAGCCATGCCTGGCGTGCCCCTGGGCCGGGGACGAGCCCGGTGCTCGTCGACCCGGGGCCCATGACGCACGGCGATGGGCCCGCAGACCCGCGTGGTGTGCCCCTCGCCCAGGGCGACACGCGCGGGCGTGGGTCGCCGGCACCACGACGCGACCGCGTCACCGTGACGCGGTCGCGCCGTCGTGGATCCGTCCGCTCCCTCAGGCCGGCACCCGGTCCAGGAAGCCGAGCACGGTGGTGACCCGGCCGTCGTCGTCGAGGGTCACCACGTCGAAGCCGGCGACCGGCGCCGGCCCCTCCGCGGGTCCGAGCTCCCAGGAGAAGCGGGCCTGGCGGTGGTGGCCGTCGACGTCCCCGGCGAGCCGGAACACGAAGCCCGGGAACTGGTCCTGCACGCCACCGATCAGGGACGCGATCTGGTCGCGGCCCTGCACCTCGGCCATCGGGTCGACGTAGCTGCCGTCGGCCGCCCACAGCCCGGCGACGCGGTCCTGACGCGTCTGCGGGTCGGTCTCGTTCCACGCCGCGATGTAGCGCTGCGCGACGTCGGCGAACTCGCTCATGGTGTCCTCCTCGTGATCGGGTGTGCCGACCACGCTGGTCCGCCGCGGGTAGCCCCGTCGATGACCTCCGAGGTCATGGATCGCGACGGCGACCCCTCCTACCGTCTGGCCCCATGACCTCCACGGTGGCGTCGCCCGGCGAGCTGCTGCGCGGCTGGCGGACCCGCCGGCGCCGCAGCCAGATGGACCTCGCGCTCGACGTCGGGGTCTCCACCCGGCACCTGAGCTTCGTCGAGACCGGGCGGTCGCGGGCCAGCCGCGAGCTCCTGCTCGACCTCGCCGACCACCTCGAGGTCCCGCTGCGCGAGCGCAACGCCCTGCTCCTCGCGGCCGGGTTCGCCCCGGTCTACGGCGAGTCGCGGTGGGACGAGGCGGGCCTCGAGGCGGTGCGGGAGGCCCTGGGCCACCTGCTCGCCGGCCACGAGCCGTTCCCGGCGCTGGTGATCGACCGGACCGGCGACGTCGTCATGAGCAACCGCGCCGTCGGCCCGCTGCTCGGCATGCTCGGCCCGGCGTGGTCGGCGCCGCCGGTGAACGTCTACCGGCTCAGCCTCCATCCGCAGGGCCTGGCGCCCCACATCCGCAACCTCGAGCAGTGGGCGGGCCATCTGCTGCACCGCCTCGAGCGGCTCACCGACCTCACCGGTGACCCACGGCTCGCGTCGCTGCTCGCCGAGGTCCGCGGCTACGTCCCCGACGCCGGGTCGCCCGCGCGCTCCGAGCACGTCGTGCTCCCCCTGCACCTGGCACACCCCGACGGCGACCTGCGCTTCTACTCGACGATCACCCACTTCGGCGCCGCCTGGGACGTCACCCTCGACGAGCTCTCCATCGAGACCTTCGTCCCCGCCGACGCCGCCACCCGGGCTCGGCTCGTCGGCTGGTCGGACGGCCCCGGCTGACGGGCCGGCGGGCTACCGGTCCGGGTCCTGCGACTCCGAGCCGCTGTAGGTGGCGCGCTCCACGGCGGCGTCGCTGTCGAGGCCGGAGCCCAGGGCGCCCGCCACGGTCGCGAAAGCGGTCGCCAGCCACGCCAGCCGCACGTGGTCACCGATGCCCGCGGCCGTGCTCAGGTCGCTGCCGAACACGGGCGGCTGGAGGAAGAACATCGTGATCACGATGTTGAAGACCAGCACCGCCACGGCCATCGTCAGGACCCCGACGAGCAGGCTCAGCACCGTGGAGGCGTTGCGCAGCGTGGTGTCGTCGCCCTCGACGGCGTCGGACGGGCGCTGCCAGAGGTCGTGCGCGCCGAGGATCCAGACGACCATCATGACGATCGCCGCGACCATCGTGATCACGAGCTTGGTCCAGCTCAGGGCGTCGGCGAGCTGCCAGACCGTCGAGGTGATCACGAGGTAGGCGCTGGTGGCGAGGACCGCGGCGAGCGCGCTGCGCATCCCCAGCACCAGGCGCCACGGTCGGTTGGTCAGCACCATCTCGGTCAGCATCCGCAGCCGGCCGGGGCGCCGGGTCGGGGCGTCCGGTCGGGACGACGTCGTCATGTCCTCATCGTCCCGAGATCCGCCGGTGTGCGTCGCGGCGGGGTCGGCGACGTCACGATCTCCTTACAGGCGGGCGGCGCGGACGGCGTCCACCAGCGACGTCGGCGCGCGGCCGAGGAGGTTCTCCAGCGCCGGGCTGTCGGTCTCCAGTTCGCCCCGCGCGGCGGACCCGTCGAGGGAGGCCACGAACTCCGCCGTCGCCCGGTCCATCCCGGTGTCCGCGAGGTGGTCGGTGAACTCGGCGACGGACAGGTCGCGGTACGCCACGGTCGTCCCGGTGACGTCGGTGATCGTCCGGGCGAGCTCGGCCAGGGTGAAGGCCGGGCCACCGAGCTCCCAGTAGCCCTGCTGGTCGGCGATGTCGCCGGTCAGCAACGAGACCGCGGCCTCGGCGTAGTCCGCGCGCGTGGCCGCGGAGATCCGCCCCGAGCCGGCCGCGCCGACGATCTCCCCGCGGGAGAGGAAGTCCTCGATCCGGGCGGTGTAGTTCTCGGTGTACCAGCCGTTGCGGGCCACGGCGAAGGGCAGCCCGGAGCCCTGCAGGACGTCCTCGGTCTCGGCGTGCTCGGGGGCGAGCAGCAGCTCGGTCTCGTCGGCGTGGATCACGCTCGTGTAGACGACCATGCCGACGTCGGCCGCGTCCGCAGCCTCGATCACGGCGGTGTGCTGGCGGACACGGTCCCCGGTGTCCGGGCTCGAGACGAGCAGCAGCCGCTCGATGCCCTCGAGGGCGGGGCCGAGGGTGTCGGGGCGGTCGTAGTCCGCCTCGCGGACGCCGACCCCGAGGTCGGCCAGGTCCTTCGCCCGCTCCGGGTCACGGACCAGGGCGAACACGTTGCCGGCGGGGACGCCGCGGCGCAGCAGGGCGTCGAGCGCCAGCCGGCCGAGGTGGCCGGTGGCTCCGGTGACGGCGAACGACGGGGCGGGCACGACAGGGGTCTCGCTCATGGCGCGCAGGGTGCCCACTCGGCCCGACGGCACACACGAGGGCCCGGCCGGTCAGGCCGCCGTGCGCGCCGGTCGGGGCCGGTCAGCCCGGGTCGTGCAGCCGGACCTGTCGGCGCCGGGCCCGCCACTCGCTGCGGTGGGCCAGCACGACGGCCCCGGGGCGCATCCGCCCGAAGGTGCGCTGCACGTCGGCGACCCGGTCGAACACCGGGCCGCGGCGACCCGTCGTCGAGCACGTCGTGTACGGGCGCGTGGTGGCGAGCAGCGTGGTCCCGGCGCGCTCGAGGGCGGCGGCGAGGAGGTCGCCCGAGGCGCAGCGGGCACCGGGGACGACGACCTCGATCGTCGCGTTCCCGTCGACGCGGGTGGTGAGGTGCGCCGGGACGTCCGAAGCGGCCGGCAGGGTGAGCGCCACCGGTCCGCGGGCGAGGCGTTCGTCCAGCGCGGCGAGGAACGCCGCGGTGAGCACCTCGGGATCGACCAGCGTCGGCAGGAGTGAGCGCGTGGTGGTCACGGCGGGCACCCAGGTCGACGGGCGGCCGAGCCCGTGGCCGACCGCGCGCACCACCTCCGGGTCGGGGTGGAAGCTGAGCGCGTAGCCGGGGCCGCTGCCGTGGAAGACCGGGGTGCCGAACGCGATCGCGGTGGCCGCCAGGGAACGGTCCGACGCGTCCTCGAGCACCAGGCGGTGCTCGGCCCAGTCGGTGCGCCAGAAGCGGTCGAGCTCGCGACGCTCCTCGGGGGAGAGCCGGCGGCCGAAGACCGTCTCGGCGAGGGCGTAGGCGTCCATCGCGTGCTCCTCGGGCCGGCGGGGGAGGCGGCCCGGGCGTCCCGGGCGTCCCGGGACGGCCCCGGTGACGGCGGAGACCGGGTCGGTCATCACCGAGTCCGTCGTCACGATCATCGTCGGGGCCTCCTCGTCGCTCACGTTCGGGCGAGGATCAGCCTCTCCCGGACCGGAGGGCCCGTCCGTCTCCTGTTCGACGCGGGTTGTGTCGCCGATGCGACACAGAGGTGCCCTGCGGGCAGGTGAGCCGAAGGCACCTACGGTCCCGGGAACCACCGCTTGAAGCCGGCCGCCAGCTCGGTCTCGCCGGCGAAGGAGAGCCGTCGGTCGTCGGCCCCGGTGCGGCCCAGTGCGAAGCGGAGCACGGCGGTGTCGTCGCTGCCCGACACGGTGGCCGTCGGGTCCTCGTCCGGAGCCGCCTGCCAGGCGCCGTCGAGCAGCGCGAAGCGCAGGTCCACCGTCGGCCCGCGCAGCGCGAGGACCGTGCCCTCCGGCGGGGCCTCGCCGGCCGCGCCCGCCAGCACGGGGAAGACCGGCGGCAGCACCGTCGTCGTCGCGCGGACCACGTCCCCGCCCCACGGCTCGTCGCGGCCGACCGCCGCGACGAGGTCGTCGGCGTGGACCCCGGCCTCCATGGTGAACACGCACAGCCCGAACGGGACCGGGATCGCGCCGAAGGGGATGGTGAGGACGGCGTCCGGGGCGAGCTGCCCCGCCCGGGCGAGCTCGGCGTCCAGGTCGGCGACGGAGGCCCGCAGCGCGGTGGCGACCTCCGCCGGGCCGCCGTCGGGCTCCCGGCCCTCGGCGGTGCCGGCCATGCCGGTGCGGGCGCGGCGCAGGGCGTCGGCCTCCATCGAGGTGCCCCAGGCGGCGTGGCGGGCGAGGTCGGTGACCGTCCAGCCGGCGCAGCGGGTCGGGGTGCTCGCGGCGGCCTCGCCGAGGCCGTCGACGGCGTCGAGGGCGCGGCCCCAGTCCCGGGCGACGGCGGCGCGGAACTCGGCGGGGACCTGGTCGGTGGTCAACGTCGGATCGTCCTTCCTCAGGCGGATCGGGGGGAACCGTGGCCGACGGTCCCGGCCAGGGCGGCGCGTGACCGGGCCGCGGCGCGGACGGCCCCGGTGGCGTCGTCGAGGCGGACCGCGGCGCGCAGGTGGTCCGCGGCGGCGTCGAGGTACCCCGCGGCCCGCGCGGCCAGACCCAGGGCGTGGTCCGCCGCACCGAGGCAGAGGGCGCCGGAGCCGACGACGACCACGTGCCCCGCCCAGGGCCGGAGCAGGTCGTGGAGCAGGGCACCCGACGCCGCGTCCCCGACGGCGTCGGCGGTCTCCGCCGCCTCGCCCAGCAGGAAGGCGCGGGCGCCGTCGTTCCCGACGACCGCGAACCCGTCCGCCGCGGCCTCCGTGAGCAGGACCGCGGCCTCGTCGGGGCGTCCGGCACGGGCCAGCCCCACGGCGGTGTGGATCCGGGTCCGCCCACCCACCGCGTGCGCGACCCGCTGCAGCGTCGGCAGCGCGAGCTCCGGCGTCCCGGCCGCGGTGTGCAGCGTCAGCAGCTGCACGCTGTGGACCTGGCCCGCGTCGCCGTAGTGCCAGCGCTCGCCCTCGCGACGGAAGTGCTCGACGGCGTCGGCGGCCTCGTCGAGGTCGCCGTGGTGGAGCAGCATCATCGCCCGCCACATCGCGGGGTACCAGAGGTGCAGCGGCCGCCCGAGCCGCAGCGCCAGCGCCCCCGCCGCGTCGACGAGGGCCTCCGCGGCCGGGGTCTCCCCCGCCTCGAGCAGGTCGACCATCCGCAGCCGCAGCGCCTCGAACTCGCGCTCCGGGTCGCCCGCCGCCCGCGCGGCGGCGAGCAGCTCCTCGTCCGCCCGCAGCCGGTCGGGCAGCCGGCCCGGGCTCGCCAGGGCCGGGCGGCGTGCGAGGAGTGCGTAGGCGAGCGCCCCGGCGTCGTCGGCGTGGCGGGCGAGGGCGACCGCCTCGTCGCCCAGCACCGTCGCCCCGGCCTCGTCGCCGCCGTAGCCGCGCGCCCGGGCGGAGGCGGCCAGCAGCCGGGCGCGGGTGGCGGGGGCCGAGGACGGGACCAGCCCCAGCGCGTCGCCGAGGAGCTCCAGGGCCCGGGCATTCCAGGTCTCGCGGGGCAGGCGGCTGTCGAACAGGGCGTCCTCGTAGCCGAGCGCGGCGGCGGCCCGCGCGACGTGCGTCCCGGGGGCGGCCGCGGCGGTGACCTCGGCGAACGCCGTCATCGCCTCCGGCAACCGCCCGGCCCGGCGCAGCGCCTCCGCCCGGCGCAGGACCCGCTGGGCCCGCGCTTCCGACGGGGCCGGGTCGACGGCCGCGCCGAGGTCGTGGGCCCGCCCGAAGAGCTCCGCGGCGCGCAGCGGCTCGGGGCCGAGCGCCGTCTCCCCCGCCTCGGTCAGCCGGGCCGCCGCCCGCCGGGCGAGGTCCTCGCGGGTGACCCGGCCGTCGACCGGTCCGCCCAGCGCAGGCGCCTCCTCCCAGGCCGCGGCGAGGTGGCGGCCCGCGTGCTCGGTACCGCGTTCCGGGCGGCGGGCGTCGAGCCACTCGGCGAAGCGCAGGTGCAGCGCGGCCCGCCGGGCGCGGGGCAGCGTCGCGTAGGCGGTGTCGCGCACGAGCGGGTGCCGGTAGGTGTACGACGTCGGGTCGACCGGGTCCGGGCACGGGCCGACGAGCAGGCCGGCGCCGGTGAGGTCGCGCAGCGCGTCCCCGGGCTCCGGGCTGCCGAGCTCGGGCAGGGCCGACGCGGGCAGCGTCACCCCGGTCACCGAGCCGCGGCCCAGGACCTCGCGGACCGGCGGGGCGAGGGCGTCGAGCTGGCCGGTGTAGATCGCGCGCACCGTGCTGGGCACGGTGAGCGCCGACGGGTTCCCGCCCGGCAGGGCGCCCGAGCGCTCCCAGACCCGCAGCAGCTCGACGACGAAGAGCGGGTTGCCCCCGGCCGCGGCCTGCAGCTCGCCCAGGACGCCGGGCGGGAGCACCCCGGGGCCGACCCGGTCGGCGACCAGCGCCGCGACGTCGTCGTCGGAGAGCGGGTCGAGGGTGCGTACCGCTCCCGACGGCGGGTGCTCGCCCGGTCGGGCGGTGGTGACGACGAGGCGCGGGGTGCGGTGCGGGGCCGTGAGGGCGTGGTCGAGGAAGGCGTGCATGTCCGCCGACGCGAGGTGGACGTCGTCGACGATCCACACCGGGGTCGGCCCGCCGGGCTCGCCATGTGCGTCGAGCACCGCGGTCCAGGAGGCCCACAGCTCGGCCGGGGCGCCGGCGGGCTCCTCCCCTGCGAGCAGCTCCGCGGTGTGCCGGGCCGACAGCGCCGCCCGCGGGCCGGAGTGGCCGTGGCGGGCGAGCCGGTCGGCGACCCCGCCGGCCTCGACCCCGGCTGCCCGGAGCAGGGCGGCGACCGGCGCGTAGCCGGGCTCGTCGGCCCGGACCCGGACCAGCCACGCCGGGCCGGCCGCCCGCGCGGCGAACTCGGCCACCAGACGACTGCGCCCGACGCCGGGCGGGGCGAGCACGGTGATCCGCTCGGCGCCGCGGGCGTCGCGGTGGGCGGCGTCGAGGGCCGCGAGGTCGGCCGCCCGGCCGCGGAAGGGCCCGCCGTCGGGAACCCG
>JAICLN010000340.1 GCA_025925615.1 Actinomycetospora sp.
CGAGGACGCCCTGCGCGTGATCCGGGTTCGGGGTCCGTTCCACGTGCCCGGCCTGCTCGAGGCGGCGCAGCATCTTCGAGACGGCGCTGCGGCCGAGCCCGGTGCGGAAACCCAGCAGATCGCTGGTCGAGGGACCGAAGCGGCGCAGGGTGTCCAGGCACGCCAGCTCGGTCATGGTCAGCCCGAGCCGGCGGGCCATCTCGGTCCGCAGACGGTGCGCGAGCGGCAGCACGTCGTCGAGGACGATGGTCGTCAGCTCCTCGGCGGCCTCGTGCAGCACCGCCTGGCGCGCCGCCCGCTCGGCTCCCGTCACACCACGGGAGCCTGCCCCGGACCGTCTGCCCCCGGGGCCCGTTCCGCCGAAGTCAGACGTCGACCGAGGCCGCCTCCGGGTCCGCCGAGGCGCCGCGGACGGGCAGGGACGCGAAGAACGCCGGCGGCTCGGCCCACGGGTCGGCGACGGTCCCGGCCTCGGCGTCCCGTACGGCACGCCAGACCCGGTCCGGGGTGAGCGGCATGTCGAGGTGGCGGATGCCGAGCGGGGAGAGGGCGTCGAGGACGGCGTTCTGCACCGCCGGGGTCGACCCGACCGTCGCCGCCTCGCCGATCCCCTTCGCACCGAGCGGGTTGTAAGGGGTCGGGGTCTCCGTGCTGGCGGCCTCGAACGGCGGGACCTCGACGGCGGTCGGCAGCAGGTAGGCCGCGAACGAGCCCGTCGTCGGGTTGCCGTCCTCGTCGTAGGAGAAGCCCTCCCACAACGCCTGGGAGATGCCCTGCGCGAGCCCGCCGTGCTGCTGGCCGGCCACGAGCGTCGGGTTCAGCACCCGCCCGCAGTCGTCCACCGCGACGTGGCGGACCGGCGTCACCCGCCCGGTGTCCAGGTCGACCTCGACGACCGAGACGTGCGCGCCGAACGGGTACGTCGCGCCGGGCTGGGACTCGTCGCGGGCCTCGGCCAGCGACACGCCCTGCTCGTGCGCGGCCGCGGCGACCTCGCGCCAGGTCAGCGAGCGGTCCGGCACCCCGGCGATCCCGAGCGCGCCCCTATCGGCGTGCTCCCCTTCCATCACCACGACGTCGTCGGGCGAGGCCTCGCGCGCCGAGGCCACCACCTCGCGGGCCCGCTCGAGCACGGTGTCGGCCGCGACCAGCACGCTCGACCCGGCCAGCTGCAGGGACCGCGACCCGCCGGTGCCGCTGCCGTGCGGCACCACCGCGGTGTCCGACTGGACGAAGCGCACCTGCTCCATCGGGATGCCGAGGCGGTCGGCGACGATCATCGCGAACGACGTCGCGTGACCCTGCCCGTGCGCCGAGGTACCGACGGCGACCGTGGCGCCGCCGTCGTCGTCGACCGACACCTTCCCGTACTCCTGCGGCGCGCCCCCGCCTGCCGTGACCTCGACGTAGACCGCGAGGCCGATGCCGAGCACCACACGGTCGCCGCCGGAGACGGAGCGGAGCGGAGCTCGACCGAACACCTCAGCCCGACGACGGGCCTGCTCGGCCCGCAGCTCGTCGTACCCCGCCAGCTCCAGCGCCTTGTCGAGCGACTTCGCGTACTCGCCGGAGTCGTAGAGCGACCCGGTGACGGTCGTCAGCGGGAAGTCCTCGGGCGCGAGGAAGTTCCGGCGACGGATCTCGGCCGGGTCCATGCCGAGCTCTGAGGCGCCCAGGTCCATCATCCGCTCGAGCATCGCCGCGGCCTCGGGCCGGCCGGCGCCCCGGAAGGCGCCCATCGGCGTCGTCGTCGTGAGGGCGGCGGCCGCGTCGTAGGCGATCGTCGGGATGCGGTAGACGCCCTGCGCCATGTTCCGGGTGGGGCCTAGGGCGAGCGCGCCGCCGAAGCCCGCGTACGCCCCGGCGTCGCCGACGACGCGGGCGCGCAGCCCGACGATCGTCCCGTCCCGGCGCAGCCCGAGCTCGGCGTACTGCACCTGCCCGCGCCCGTGCGGCATCGCGGTGAGGTTCTCGCTGCGGGTCTCCGTCCAGGTCACCGGGCGGCCCAGCCGCCGCGCGGTCTCGACGACGACGGCGTGCTCCGGCGCGATCCCGGCCTTGCCGCCGAAGCCGCCGCCGACGTGGGGTGCCACGACGCGGACCCGTTCGGGCTCCCAACCCCACTGGGTGGCGACCTGCGCGCGCAGGCCGTGGGGCATCTGGGTCGAGACGTGGACGGTCATGTCGTAGGGCTCGTCGGGACCGCCGGGCGTGGCGGTGACCGCGTTGCCCTCCATGGGTGCGACGGCGAGGCGCTGGTTGACGATGCGGGCCCGGACGACGACGTCGGCGCCGTCGAGGGGGCGGACGTCGACGGGGTCGCGGAAGCCCGCGGCGAGGTTGGAGCCGAGCTCCTCGAACTGCAGCGCGGCGCCGTCGGCCAGCGCGGCCTCGGCGTCGACGACGGGGTCGAGGGGGTCGTAGTCGACCTCGACGAGCTCGGCGGCGTCGACCGCCTCGGCCTTCGTGGTGGCGACGACCGCCGCGACCATGTCCCCGACGAAGCGCACCTTGCCGCGGGCGAGCAGCGGGCGGGCGCAGGCGTCGTTGAGCACCATGAACGGGCGGTGGTCGGGGACGTCGGCCAGGTCCGCGGCGGTCAGGACGGCGACGACGCCGGGCGCCTCGCGGGCCTTCGCGACGTCGACGGCCCCGAGGCGCGCGTGCGCCAGCGGAGACCGGACGAAGACCACGTGCAGCGCCCCCTCGGGGACGATGTTGTCGACGTAGGTGCCGTGACCACGGATGAGCTCCGGGTCCTCGACGCGGCGGACGGACGTTCCCAGGATCGAACCAGGCACGTCGGCGACGCTATGCCTTCGAGTGCGCTCGAACGCAAGGTTCGGGCTCCCGCGCCCGGTCGATCTGTCCCTGGTCGGAGTCCGCAGCGGCCACGCCGCCACGGTGCCACGGCTCAGCCGTGCCCGACCTCCCCGGCCAGACGCAGCAGCGTCGTCGCCACCTCCTGCGGGTGCCCGAGCGCGACCAGGTGCCCGCCGGGCACCACCTCCGCCTCCACCCCCAGCCGCTGGGACGCCAGCCGGCGGACGAACGGCAGCGGGAACATGCGGTCGTCGCGGGCGGCGACAACGCGGGTGGGGACGTCGGGCCAGCGCGTCAGGGGGTAGGGCACCCCGAAGATCGTCCCCGCCTGGGCCGGGGCGCCCTCGGCCTCGAGCTCGGCGACGAGGTCGGTGGGTAGGTCGTGGAAGAACATGGTGGCGGGGTCGTTCACCGGGTCGAAGCGCGCGGGGTCGAGGCCCAGCTCGGCGGCGTACGCCTCGACAGCCGCCCGGTGCCCGGTCGCGTCCCACCAGGCGCCGACGGACTCGGCGGGGGCCGGGACCATGGGCGCGAGCAGGACCAGCAGCGTCGTCGGGACCCGCTCGGCGACCAGGGGAACCGTGAACGCCCCCAGCGACTGCCCGACGAGCACCACCGGGCCGCGGTCCCCCACCGCCGCCGCGACCGCGCCGACGTACTCGTCGAACCCGGCGGCCGGGTCGCCGACGGGCAGGTCCGGCGTGACGACGGCGTGCCCCGCGGCGGCGAGCAGCGGCGCCACGCGGGACCAGTAGCGGTGGTCGGAGGACGCTCCGTGGACGAGGACGAAGGTGGTCACGGGTCTCCCTCGGGGTCGGTGTCGCCGGGTGTCGAGGCCGGCCGCGGGATGTCGACACCCTCACGCCTCGAGGGCGGCGGTCGCCCCCGCGTCGAGCTCGACGTCGCCCGCGGCGAGGTTCTCCTCCAGGTGCGCGACGCTGCGCGTGCCGGGGATGAGCAGTGTCTCCGGCGAGCGCGTGAGCAGCCAGGCCTGCCCCACCTGGGCCGGGGTCACGCCGAGGCGCGCGGCGAGGTCGACGACGGCGGGCAGGTC